>DUSF01000054.1 GCA_012842745.1 Bacillus sp. (in: firmicutes)
AAGTATTATAAGATGTAAGAGAGCATAGGGAAAAACAATAATGGTACTTGCAAAATAGTGGGGATACAAGAAAGAACCTTTTTAGTATTTTTATTGAATTATTTACAAAAGCTACATTACGTAATATAATAAAACATATCATAGTTCAGCAATGGCAATTGTGTTTCTATGATAAGGGTCGTACCAAGTACGGCTCGTGGCGTTTGGGGATCGCCTGGCCCTCACGCAGGGTCTCTCCCCACCTTAACAAAGTAAATTATATACATAAAAGCAAAAGACCAAAGTGAATGCAACAACTAACTTTGGTCTTTTTATATATCTTTTTAGAAAGGGGAAAATTTATGAATAACATGGATTACCGGTTGGGACTAGATATTGGTACTAGCTCTATTGGTTGGGGATTAGTAGAAATGAAGTGGGATGAAGATGACGAACTTTATGATTTAGTGGGTATTCTTGATAAAGGGGTAAGAATGTTCGATCGTGCGGAGATTCCAAAGACTGGTGCCTCTTTAGCTCTTCCAAGAAGAATTGCTCGCTCTACACGTAGACGGTTAGGTAGAAAGTGTGACCGTAAGCAGAAAATCCGTCAATTGATCATAAAGAATGGATTAATATCAAAGGAACAAATGGAAAAACTCTATCCACTTGAACATGGCAGTATTGATGTCTGGGATTTAAGATTAGATGGATTAGAACGGCTATTAAGTGGAAAAGAGTGGACAAGGCTACTCATCCACTTATCACAAAAGCGTGGCTACAAGTCCAATCGAAAATCAGAGGAAAATAATAAAGAAACCGGAGTGGTTTTAAACAGTATTAAAGAGAATGAGATGAGGCTAAATATATACCGTACCGTGGGTGAAATGTGGATGAAGGATGAAGTATTCGCCTCACATGATAAAAGGAGAAACTCTGATGATTCATACTTATTCTCTATTTCCCGTTTTCAACTTGAACAAGAAATTCGAACATTATTTTCGTGTCAAAGAGAATTTGGGTCCACAATTGCTTCGATTGAACTAGAAGAAGATTACTTAAAGATATGGAACCATCAGCTTCCCTTTGCATCCAGTGATGATATTATTAAAAAAGTAGGACATTGTTCAATTTTTCATGAAGAAAAACGGATACCAAAAGCAACTTATACATTCCAATACTTTTCTGCATTAGATGCCTTAAATCGTGTACGTGTTGGAACAGAATATCGTAAACTTACTATTGACGAAAGAGATGAGGTACTTACTAAATTATTTAACCGAAAAGATTATTTTAACAAGAAAAGCTTGCCTGATATAAAGTATTCTGATGTAAGAAAGATGATTTCATTGAGCACAGAGGAAAAATTTAAAGGCCTTATTTATGATCCTAACGCAACGCTCAACCAAAATGAAAATCAAACCTTTCTGAACTTGAAAGATTATTATACTATCCATCAATGCCTATCTTGTTATGGTAAACAGACTGGTGTATCGTTTACCTTCGATGATTATGACATAGTTGCTCATGCTCTTACCATTTATAAGACGGATAATGATATTAGGAATTATCTATTAAGCAATCGCTTCAAAAATAAATTTACTACTGAATTAATAGATAGTTTTTTACATTTATCGTTTTCTAAATTTGGCCATCTCTCCTCGAAGGCAATAAAAATCTTGCTTCCTGAAATGACCAAAGGACTAACCTTTAAAGAAGCAGCAGATGTATTGGAAGTAGATACAACAGGATTAACGAAGAAGACTAAACAAAAGCTTTTACCTCCGATTCCCGATGAAATGGCAAATCCTATAGTCAAAAGAGCTTTATCACAAGCGAGAAAAGTAGTAAATGAAGTTATTAGGAAATACGGTTCACCATTATCAATTCATATAGAGTTAGCACGTGAATTATCTAAAAACCATGAGGAAAGAAAGAAAATTACAAAAGGCTATGATGAGAATCGTAATAAAAATAAGGCCGCTATTGCTTTCCTTTTGGAAAACGGTATCAAGCAGCCTACTGGGTTTGATATTACAAGGTATAAGCTTTGGGAGGAACAAAATCAAACTTGTGCCTACTCTATAAATAAGATTCCAATAGATGTATTTGTTAAAGAGCTTCAGAAGGATCGCTCTAGTGCGCCTTCGTTAGATGTCGATCATATTATTCCATATAGTCAGTCCTACATGGATGGATATCAGAATAAAGTACTAGTTTATAGTGACGAGAACCATAAAAAAGGAAATCGGCTCCCATATGAATATTTATCCACTATCCCTGGTCGTTGGGAAGCATTTGAGGAGTTTGTTGCGGTAACTTACAATACTAAAAATAACCAATTCAAAAAGAAACGAGATCTTTTGTTGAAAAAGGAGATTTCTGAAGAGGCACTTTTCGATTTAAAAGACCGACATTTAAATGACACAAGATATATTACTCGTTACTTTAAGAATTTTATTGAGCAAAATTTGTTATTTAAATCATCTATGGACAACCGTAAGAAAAAAGTTATAGCCGTGTCCGGGCAAATTACATCCTATTTACGTAAATGGTGGGGACTTAATAAAGACCGTAATGCAACATTCCTTCACCATGCTATGGATGCAATAGTAGTAGCATGTGCAGACGACCAAATGATTAAACGAATCAGTGACTATAATAAACAGAAAGAGAATGGATATAAAAAATTCCTAACTCGTTTTCCAGAGCCTTGGTATGGCTTCCGTGACGACATTTATACTATTTTAACGGAGCAACCAATCCCAGAAGAGTTGCTGAAAAAGATTCAGTTTAATTTGGATAAAGATTATCTCCTTGTATCGCGAGCACCACGCTATTCAATCACAGGGGAAGCGCATGAAATGACAGTAAGAAAAAAAGTCGGAGTAGATAAAAATGGTAAAATACTAACAACCAAACGGATTCACTTGCGAGACATTAAGTTTGATGCTAATGGAGATTTTGAAATGGTCGGAAAAGATACAGACTTAGCGACTTATAACACGATTAAAAATCATTACTTATCATTCAACAAAAATGTAAATGTAGCTTTTTCCGATGAAAATCTTCCTTTTAAACCAGTCAAGGAAGGGAAGGATCCTACCAAGGCAAATAAAATTAAAAAGATAACAGTAATGGACACCGCAAAATCGTATGTCCGGGAGATTAATGGCGGTATAACAGGTAATGGTTCATTAGTTCGTGTTGATATTTTTAAACGAGAAGAAAAATATATCATGATTCCAATTTATGTAGCAGATACTGTACTATCTCAATTGCCAAATAAATATGTAAAATCTGGCAAAGGATTTGAACATTGGCCAGAGTTAGATAGTCTTTGTGAATTCCAATTTAGCCTGTATCCATATGATATACTGTGTGTTGAAAGGGAGGCTTCTGTTGAGTTACTGCATTTTGTATCTGCGGATATTTCTGGTAACAAATTAGAATGTAAATTAATAAATTCACCATCTGATAAAACTGAGCATCGCTTTTCCATAGGGACAGCCAAGAAACTAGTGAAAATGAAGAGTGGTATACTTGGAGAACTATATATTGTTAAACAAGAAAAGAGACAAAGCTTTAACAGGAAAGAAAAAATAAAAATGCTGAATGAAAATTTTAATTAAACAACATGGGGTGGTAAAGAAAGATTTTCTTTACTGCTCTTTTTTTATTTTTTGTATTAAATTGGTATTTTTGGTAATTAATATAACAATAGATATGGGGAGGGTGAATTTGTGAGTTGGCGACATATCATAATATCTAATAACGGTAGACTATCGGTGAAAAGAAACCAGTTAGTTATTCAACAAAATGAAATGTATACAGTTCCTTTGCAAGACATAGCTTCAATTCTAATCGAAGCGGAAGCAACCACTATTACAACAAGATTATTGAGTGAATGTGCAAATCAAAAAGTTTCTATCATTTCTTGTGATGAAAAAAAGCTGCCAAACGGAATTTGGCTTAGCTTTAATCAACATTCAAGGCAACTTGCGGTTCTTCAAATGCAATTAGCATTATCAAAACCTTTTAAAAAAAGGATTTGGCAAGCGGTGGTGCAACAAAAAATTACTAATCAAGCATTATGTCTTGAATTTGTGAAGAAGGAAGGAATGAAAGACCTTAGGTCTATTGCAAAAACAGTAGAGTCGGGGGATAAAACTAATCGGGAGGCATACGCTGCGAAAAAATACTTTGAATATCTATTTGAAAAGGGGTTTACCCGCAGAGCTGACGACCCTATAAATAGGATGCTTAACTATGGTTATGCAATTATGAGGGGGGCAGTTGCCCGTGTGTTATCTGTTTATGGTTTTAATATGTGCCTCGGATTATTTCATGATAATCAATTAAATGCCTTTAATTTAGCTGATGATTTAATGGAGGTTTACAGACCGATGGTAGATTTGTATGTAAGTTATAATGTAACAGAATGTTGGGATATAAAAGTAAGAACGGGGTTAGTAAATCTGCTAAATCATGAAGTGTTAATCGCTGGGGAGCGATGTTCCATTACAACTTCCATAGATAGTATGGTCAAGAGTTTAGTTACTTCATTTCGGGAAAATGATTTAAAATATATGAAGCTACCAGAACTTTTGCCGTTAAAATTTTATCTCAATGAGTAAATGGATGAGAACAATTATTTTCTTTGATTTACCGGTGAAGACGAAATTACAACGGAAAAGTTATACTCAATTTAGGAACTTTCTTCTAGATGAGGGGTTTATGATGATGCAATATTCAGTATATTCTAGAATCTGTAATAATCATGAATCTGCAGAAAGATTAGTGGCTCGAATATCAAAAAATCTCCCGCAAACTGGCTCTATCCGCTCTCTAATTATAACTGAAAAACAATATGAGAGAATGACAATACTTTTAGGACAAAAGCTCCCTAATGAAATAAAGATTACAACTAATCAATTATCATTGTTTTGAATAAATTGTATCTTTTTTGGAGATTATAATTTAATTTGTATAATTTCTAAATTACTTGGAGAAACTAATTATATCAAGGGTTATTTTTTAGAAAAGTAAATAAATCAATAAAATATATCTGTTAATAACTTAGTTTTTTTACACAAAAAAGCCATTAATCCCTTGAGATTAAAGGCTTTTTTGCATACGTATCATAGCTCAGCAATGGCAGTTATGGAACTATGACACGAACACCCACAAAAAGGGTGTTTTGCCTTATCATAGCTCAGCAATGGCAGTTATGGAACTATGACTTATTTTGAAATGCCAACCAATGTAGTTGATCATAGCTCAGCAATGGCAGTTATGGAACTATGACGGGTTATGATGAGAATATGGTCGATGTTTTATCATAGCTCAGCAATGGCAGTTATGGAACTATGACTAGGTTATACGCTTACTGGTGACACAAGCGATCATAGCTCAGCAATGGCAGTTATGGAACTATGACAATATTTACAGAGATAAAATAATTAAAAGTATCATAGCTCAGCAATGGCAGTTATGGAACTATGACGTATTTTTCATTCACTAGCATTTTGTCAATATCATAGCTCAGCAATGGCAGTTATGGAACTATGACTTGAAAACGTAATGGAAGTTAAAGAAATTAATCATAGCTCAGCAATGGCAGTTATGGAACTATGACGACATTTGGTACGGCAAAAGGATTCTTAGAATCATAGCTCAGCAATGGCAGTTATGGAACTATGACGAATTATTCTGTCGATGCAAAAGGAAATGTATCATAGCTCAGCAATGGCAGTTATGGAACTATGACTCATTGTGAACTTACGGAAGAAAACAAAGCATCATAGCTCAGCAATGGCAGTTATGGAACTATGACATAAAATAATGAAGCTGTTTGTAGTAAATTATCATAGCTCAGCAATGGCAGTTATGGAACTATGACTGCTGAAACGGTCATGAAACATTATGTCAAATCATAGCTCAGCAATGGCAGTTATGGAACTATGACGGCTAATGTCATAATGTTAGACGCAAATCTATCATAGCTCAGCAATGGCAGTTATGGAACTATGACTTGTTCCGTGTTGCCTATCTAATTTTAAAAATCATAGCTCAGCAATGGCAGTTATGGAACTATGACTGGTATAGATGTGAACAGTAGTTATGCCAGATCATAGCTCAGCAATGGCAGTTATGGAACTATGACGTTAGGGGTAGTAGATGTAAATCATATTTTATCATAGCTCAGCAATGGCAGTTATGGAACTATGACGATTATTATGACTTATATAGCGTTTATTTTATCATAGCTCAGCAATGGCAGTTATGGAACTATGACCAAAACCCTTACTCTACGATTACAAGCGTAATCATAGCTCAGCAATGGCAGTTATGGAACTATGACTGCCCAATGATTGTACATCTAATATTCATCATCATAGCTCAGCAATGGCAGTTATGGAACTATGACTCATTCCCGCGGGAGAACGACCGAATAATTATCATAGCTCAGCAATGGCAGTTATGGAACTATGACTAGGTAGAACTCATGGAACGGTATTAACAAATCATAGCTCAGCAATGGCAGTTATGGAACTATGACAGATTATATTCATTAAATCTACTTTTTTAATATCATAGCTCAGCAATGGCAGTTATGGAACTATGACGAAACATTAGAAGAACAACTAGCGAAAGCTATCATAGCTCAGCAATGGCAGTTATGGAACTATGACTAATATTAAGGTCTTAAACTAAACCATACAATCATAGCTCAGCAATGGCAGTTATGGAACTATGACCACCTACACAGACAAATAGCAAACATTCTGTGATAAAATAATAGTAGCAAGTTGTATGTATTATAGAGAATTGGAGGGAATTAAAATGAATTGGCATGATGTTCAGGAAAAATATCCTGATCAATGGGTTGTTGTTGAAGCGTTAAAGGCATTTTCAGATGAAAAAAAAAGAACGATTGAAACAGTTTCGGTTATTGAAAACACATCTGACCAAGATTATGCATGGAAAGTATACAAAGAGCTTTCATTACAAAATCGAAATAGGGAACTTTACATGGTCCATACTTCTAATCCTTCCATTATAGTTTTAGAACAAAATTTCTATGGGGTACGAGCAAGACGATGAAATTTTATATTGAAGATCATTTGCCGTTTGTTACATTGACTGTCGAATAAATATAGGTAGGTGAAATACTATGGCTATCCGAAAAGAAGAACTTAATAAAATGTTTGATTCCTTAAGAAATGAGGATAAAAAAGCAGCTTATGATTTTATGCAATTTTTAATTGAACGTTCAAAAAAGAAACCTACACCATGGAAAAAAATAGATGAGTTAGAGCCAGATTGCGAGCCATTAACCGAAGATGAATTAGAACAAATGAATAGTAAAGAAGGCTATATTTCAGGGGAGGATGCAAAGCGTGAGTTCGGACTACAAATTGATTTACCATAAGTCCGCGGTTAAATTCATAGCTAAACAAGATAAAGCCTCCCAAGAAAGAATTGCTGCTGGATTGAAAGGTCTTCTGAATATCCCATCAGAAGGAGACATAAAAATCCTAAAAGGATATTCAGGATTATACAGACTAAGAATCGGAAATTATCGAATTATATTTGAAATAAATCATGATGAACAAGTTGTATATATTCAAGCAATAGGTAGTCGTGGAGATATTTACAAATAACATTTTATGGATTGATGTTTAAGTAACAAAAACCTTGCCAATATGTAATAATTTTACATGGGTATACCATGGTTAACTTTACCAAGCAACCTCCACAGCACTCTTATGTCCGCCTACAAAAACATCACCGATGAAAAATTCCGCTATTACATTTTAAAACAAAAATCAGACGTATATACCGCCATGCGCAGCTTTTTTCGAAAGGAAGATGCAAGTAAGGCATTTGCGTAAATCCCTGTTGAGGCAGGATTTTTTTTATTCCTTTCGAAAATAAGGTTTATAGCATAATTTTCTAACAACTGAAGAAAATACTCCTGTGACTATATAAGAAGGAGTAGATAATAATGGAACAAACACTTTATGAAAAAATTGGTGGAGAAGCTGCAATAGGAAAAGTAGTTGATTATTTTTACAATGAATTGGTCCTTAAGGATGATACTGTCAACCATTTTTTTGAAAATACTGATATGGATATGCAGCGTGAGCATCAAACAAAATTCATTAGCTTTGCGTTGGGCGGTCCGAATCAATATTCAGGTCAATCTATGTCCAAAGCACATGAAGGGATGAATTTGCAGCCAGAGCATTTTAATGCGATTGTAACACATTTGCATGATGCCCTTGCTCACTTCGGAGTCGAAGAAGAGGACATAGATCAAGCGTTAAGCAAGGTCGCCGCTCTAAGGGATGATATATTGTATCAATGAGCATATAGAATTATTTTTAACACACAATGGGCATCCAATAGTCGAAACTCGATTTGGACAACCCCTTGCGCTTTTTATTATTTCTACTTCTAAAAAGTATATTGAGGTTCAATTGATTTTTTTGGTATGCACTTGGGCTACCAAGTTTTCTTTTTTCATTAAGAGATAA
This sequence comes from Bacillus sp. (in: firmicutes), assembly GCA_012842745.1. Lineage (NCBI taxonomy): Bacteria > Bacillati > Bacillota > Bacilli > Caryophanales > Bacillaceae > Bacillus > Bacillus sp. (in: firmicutes). The sequence continues at coordinate 8,523 of DUSF01000054.1, forward strand.
AACAATTCGTAGGTAAAAAGTCATAGATATATACAAAAGTCATATGAAAAGTCATGAAAAAGTCATGAAAAAGCCATGATTTGTAAATATAAGGTTATTTTACGTTTATAATAAATTTATAAAATTGTTGGGGAAATAAGGTATAAAGGCAAAGGAAAGGGACTCTTTATAAATAGTGGAAAGGTTCAAGCTTGAAGGGGGGGTGTGAGAAATTTGCTAAGTATTGCAACAATAAAAGCGGAAAATGATGAAGCAGCATTTTTATTTGAAGTTTATGCAAGTTCAAGAATAGATGAAGTAGCTGCATGGGGTTGGGAGAAAGAGCAAATTCATCAGTTTTTACAAATGCAACATCTCTGTCAACAACGTTCCTACGAGCTGCAATATCCTCACATGGAAACCAAAATAATATTTTTTGAGAATGAAAAGGTAGGTCGTTTGTTGTTAGCAGATTTCAAAGACAAGCTAGTGCTAGTTGATATTACTTTGCTGTCAAACTATCAAAATAAAGGGATTGGTACAAAAGTTTTAACAGATTTATTGCAATATGCAGGCCAACAAAACAAAATAGTTCAGTTACATGTCTTTTCTAATAATGAAAAAGCAAAAAAATTATACGAACGATTAGGGTTTCAACAAGTTTCAATGAAGGATATGTATGTACAAATGGAATGGTCAGGTTATTGACAAGTTATCAAGATTCCTTCAAGTAAATAAAAAAAGGTTTACATCAAATTTTTTAAATCGTTTATTCACAAAAATATTATAGAGGTGATTTGTATGGGAGAAAGTTATGTAGGTGAAATTCGTATGTTTGGTGGAAATTACGCTCCAAGAGGATGGGCACTTTGCGATGGCTCGGTTCTTAATATTGCAGAAAATGAAATACTTTTTAGTTTAATAGGAACAACATATGGTGGGGATGGTGTAAATACTTTTAAATTACCCGATTTAAGGGGACGTATTCCAATTCATCGTAGTCAAACTCATCCATTAGGGCAATTAGGCGGTGTAGAAAAGGTTACATTAACAAGCGGTCAAATGCCAGTGCATACACATTCGGTAAATGCAGTTGCGGTTGAAGCTGATAATGAATCTCCAAAAAATATGCTTTGGGCAAAAAATAAGACTAGTGAGAGTACGACAGATTATAAAAACTATTCTAATGAAGCTCAAACGAAAGTTTCTATGAATGCTAGTGTTATTTCACACGAAGGTGGAGGGCAACCACATGACAACATGATGCCTTCATTAGCTATCTCTTTTATTATTTCGTTATCTGGGATTTATCCCACTCAGCCATAACAATTCTAAATTATAGTCAAAAAGGAGGATTTTAGATGGATCCATTTTTAGGAGAAATTCGTTTATTTGCGATAAATTTTGCACCAAAAGGTTGGCTGCCTTGTGAAGGTCAAATTTTACAGATTAATCAAAACCAAGCACTTTATTCATTATTAGGTGCTGTGTACGGCGGGGATGGTCGCACAACATTTGCCTTACCTGATTTACGTGGTCGTGTTCCTATCCATTTTAGTCTAACAAAACCACTAGGCACTTATAAGGGTGAGGAGGAGCATACATTGACTATTCCAGAAATTCCTATGCATACTCACACTGCATACGCTTCATCCACAACAGCTGACCAAAAATATCCTTTAAATAACGTATGGGCAAATGCAAACAACTTATATCACTCACCAACTGCGCTAGTGCAGATGAATCCGTCCGCGTTATCAAATGCTGGCGGTGGACAGGCGCATAATAATATGCAGCCATTTACAGTTTTAAATTTTCACATCGCTACAAGTGGAATTTTTCCATCAAGGAATTAAAAAGGAGCATTCCTGTTAGAAGGATTTTGGGGGACTTGAACAAAAAGAGCCCTCTTGGTATGATGCGGGGTGTCAAATCGTCGACGAAATGACCCCTAATTTGTTAACCAAGGAGGACTCCATAATGGATTTTAAACAAAACCAGAAAATAAATCAAGTCACTGAAAAAACACTCGTTGTAGGGATTGATATTGCCAAGCGCACACATTACGTTTGCTTTGTGGATGATCGAGGACGAGTGCTCCAAAAGTCATTCTCTGTTTCCCAATCGCATGATGGCTTTGAACATTTTTATCATCGAATTCTTACAGCAATGAAAGAGAACGGGAAAACTGAAGTCATTGTGGGTGTTGAGCCCACAGGACCCTATTGGCTCAATTTAGCCTATTTTCTTGATGAGCGAGGCATCCCCCTCGTTGTAGTAAATCCAATGCATGTGAAACGTTCAAAAGAGCTGGATGACAATTTACCAACCAAACATGACCGTAAGGATGCTTTAGTAATTGCGCGCCTTGTAAAAGATGGTCGATTCAGTTATCCACGAATTTTGAAAGAGATAGAAGCCGAGCTTCGCGTTGGTTCCACCTTTAGAAGCAAATTGACTGAGGAACTAGGTGCAGTCAAAAACAAAATGATTCGTTGGTTAGATCGCTATTTCCCTGAATTTACACAGGTGTTTCCGTCATTCGGAAAAATGGCTTTGGCTGCACTAAAATGTACTCCATTTCCAAGTGATCTTTATTTGAAACAGCCTGATGAATTACTTGAGGAATATCGCAAAGTTGAGGGGATGAAAGCTCCCCAAAGACCGAAAACAGTGCAACTTATTGATGTTGCGGCCAATTCTATTGGCATAACAGAAGGACTTGAGATGGCCCGTTTTGAAATTGCCACACTGGTCCGCCGTTATCACCAACTAGAACAGGAAATTCAAACACTTACAGAGCAATTAGTTGAACTTGTGAAAACGTCTGTAGAGTACGAATGGCTATCAACGGTTCCAGGACTTGGAGATATTACGATTGTAGACCTGTTAGCTGAAATCGGAAGTTTTTCACACTACGAGGATCCACGCCAATTAATCAAACTCGCGGGATTAACGTTACGTGAAAATTCCTCTGGCTTGCATAAGGGACAAAAACGCATCTCCAAACGGGGCAGAAGAAAGTTACGCGCCCTCTTGTTCCGGGTAATGATGCCGATGATTCGCCATAACGAGGCTTTCAGAAAGCTACATGAGTATTACACTAACCGTCAGGTTAATCCTTTACGCAAGAAGCAATCCATCGTGGTTTTATGCGGTAAGCTATTAAAAGTATTACATGGAATTAGTACGAAGCACAAAACGTTTGACGTACAGCGAATGATGAGGGATATTCCCAGTCTAGTGGAGGCTGCATAAGGCCCTATATCCCCTTTATTAAGACCTAGACAACAGGATGATACGGAGAAGCTGGCAATATATTCACCATTCGACTTAGAGTCCCTAAAGGAGCTTCGCTAGCCTCTGCCTTATGACTAGACCGAACGAAGGAATGTAGGCACTTAGATGCCCAGAGACATGGGAGGGTACGTCATCATAAGTTACGCAGAGATCCATTGTGCATCGCATAATTACCTATCACTACTTTCCACTATTATCCAGTAGTGACCGCGTAGCGTACCCATGTGTTGGAATAGTTTCACATAATATGAAAATAGTGTTAAGAGGCGTGTCGAAAAATATTTTTTTGACACCCCAACAACGGGTCAAACCGTTGATAAATCAATATTTATAGAGGGAGGATTAATAATTATGTCAGAAGCATATTTAGGTGAAATAAGAATATTTGCAGGTAATTTTCCTCCAAGAGGATGGGCATTTTGTAATGGTCAGCTCATGTCAATACAACAATTTCCTGCACTATTTTCAATTCTAAGTACACAATATGGTGGTGATGGAAGGACAACTTTTGCACTACCTAATTTAAGTGATAAGGCCCCAATGCATCAAGGTATAGGCCCAGGATTGACAGAACGAAAAGTGGGCAAGGCTGTTGGAAATGAGACAGTTACGCTTATCACATCACAGATGCCTATTCATTCGCATGCCCCAATGGCAATAAATAGCCCAGGATTATCTAATGATCCTAATAATGGGTATTGGGCTACCTCGGTTGGAGAAGGAAAACAGCTTATACCTAAGTATCCACTATTTAGCGGAAATAATGCAGATGTACAAATGAATGCACAGGCGATTAACCCAACTGGAGGCAGTCAGCCACATAATAACATGCAGCCATATTTGGCATTGAACTTTATTATTTGCATCGAATACGGGGAATTTCCTGCAAGAGATTAATATCTTTATAAGGAAAGGGTAATCATCTAATAGGGAGATGTTAAGCCTATGAATCTATTAAAGGAAAATAGGAAAAAAATAAAAAGGAATTTACAAAAAAAGGCTTATTATATGGCTCGTCTTGTAATCTTATTTATATTTGTTTTTGGAACATTTGCTCATGTTATTCCAAATACGATACATGCAGCTCCACCAAGTACAGGAACTAGTAATGGCACCTATGATTTTAGTGATGGATTTGGTGAAGCTGTTGGACCAGGTTTTATAAAACAGGGAGATAAATTTGTTGTTAGTGATATAGTACAACTTTATGATACTGCTTATGGAAAAGCCATATACAACCCAAGTCAAGTACCTTATGCAGAGGAAACCATTATTATTAAAGCTGAAAATGGGAGTGTATGTAAAACATTCACATTTAAAGACTTAGGTTTAAGTAGCAGTGTGGGTGCAGTTTATCTTGAAATTAAAGTGGTCTTAAAGAACATCAGTGGGGGTGAGATTGCGACACTCTCCAATTACGGAAATCCCTTTGAAACGACTTACCTGAATATTTTTAAGTTGAGTGAAATTCTTGGAAATGGAAGTGAATATAACTATAAAAATGTAGCATCAGTAAATATAACGTTTAAGTTTTCAAAAGTTCGTAATAGCGCTGCTGATGATTATTCTTATTGGCCAGAAAATTTAAATATCGAAAATATTACAATTGCAGATGTAAGTAATACGGTAAATACTGCCCCAACAGCAACGAATGTTGAGGTCGATGGTACACTTGAAGTTGGTAGCGTCTTAACAGGGAATTACGATTATGATGATGAAGATGATGACGAAGAAGGTACGTCAACGTATAAGTGGTATCGCTCGGATGATGGTAGTGGAACAGGAAAAACAGCAATAAGTGGAGCTACAGATAAAACATACACCTTAACATCAGCAGATAAGGGTAAATATATTAGTTTTGAAGTTACTCCAATAGCAAGCGGAGGCGATACAACGGGTACTCCAGAAGAAAGCCCTAAAGTGGGACCAATCGTAAATCCTAATATTGCTCCAACAGCAACGAATGTTGAGGTTGACGGTATTCATGAAGTAGGCAGCGTACTAACAGGGAAATACACGTATTATGATGAACATGATCCAGAAGGTACTTCGACTTTTAAGTGGTATCGTTCTAATGATGCTAGTGGAACAGGAAAAGCGGCCATAGTTGATGCAGAAAATAAAACATACACCCTTACATCAGATGATACAAATAAATTTATCAGTTTTGAAGTGACACCAATAGCAAGTGCAGGTGTAAATCCTGGGTCTTCAGTAGAAAGTCCTAAAGTGGGACCAATTATTCAACCAAATCGAGCACCAGTATTAAATAATACGAACCCTAGTCTACCTGCAACAGATGAAGATACGGAAACATCAGAAATTGTAGTTTCAAGCTTTCTAGATTCATCGGATCAAGATAGTGGTGCGCTAAAAGGAATTGCAGTGACTGGTGTTACAGGTAATGGCAAATGGCAATACTTTGATACGACATGGAAAGATATTTCTTCCGTTAGTGATTCGAGTGCATTGTTATTAAAAGATACGGATAAAATTAAGTACATCCCTGATTCGAAAAATGGAGAAACAGCAACTTTAACATTCCGTGCGTGGGATCAAACATATGGAAGTGTGTACTCAAAAGTAAATGCCACAACAAATGGAGGTTCAACGGCTTTTTCAACAGCTGTTGGCACAGCAAGCTTAACTGTTAATGATGTAAATGATGCACCGAAGCTAATTTCTGGACCATATACTTTTACGCCTGTTACTAAAAATGCGACAAGCGCTGAAGTTACTGTAGCTTCAATTGCAACGATGTCAGATGTTGATAACGGTGCGGCGTCAGGAATAGCAATTTATCATGCTACAGGAAATGGAACATGGGAATATTCACTGGATGGCACTACATGGCAAGCATTTGGAACAGTATCTGACTCAAGCTCTCTTTTACTCCGAGCAACAGATAAAGTTCGTTACAAATCTAGCAATCTAGGAGAAACAGCAAGCTTTTCCTTCCGTGGATGGGATCAAACATCAGGTACACAAGGAACAAAGGTGGATACAACTACAAATGGTGGAACGACAGCTTTTTCCGATAATACGCAAACAGCTTCAATAGAAGTTACGAAAAGTAATGAAGCAAATATTTTAAGTTTTAGCATTCCGGGCGAACTTAAACCAGCAACGATTGATGATGGAACAATTGTTGTATCGGTAGCTGGCGGTCAAAATGTAAGCAGTTTAGTCCCAACCTTCACAGTGTCAGACAATGCACAATTTGTAAAGGTTGGAACAATTGATCAAGTAAGCGGAACAACAGCAAATGATTTTAGTAGTCCAGTAACATATGTTGTAACAGCAGAAGATGGAACGACGAAAAATTGGATAGTAACTGTAACCCAAGCACCAAGCGATATATCACTGACTAATAACACAGTAGGAGAAAAGCTGCCTGCAGGAACTGAGGTAGGTATCTTAAGTGGAGCTGCCCAAGCTGGTGACACCCTTACTTATTCTATTCAATCAGGGGACAACGCAGCGTTTGAAATAGATAATAACCGTCTAATCACAAAAACTGCGCTGGACTATAATACAAATAAGCAATACATCTTAACCATTCGAGTAACGAATCAACATGGAGCGTATTTTGATAAAGATTTTACAATTGATGTATTGGATAAAACTCCACCTACAGCAAACGTAACGATGATATCAAATAATGGTCAAGATACTTCAAAAGCAAAAGTCGGCGACACTATTATGTTGGATATTGTAGCGAATGAGGATATAGCTGCACCAACTGTAAAAATTGCTGGAAATAACGCAGCTGTGACCCAAAAAGCTGATGCAAAAACATGGCAGGCAACGTATATCATGCAGACGGATGATACAGAAGGATTAATACCGTTTACATTAGACTTCAAAGATGTGAATAATAACCAAGCTGCACAAGTAACAGCAGTAACAACTGGAACAGCTGTAGTATTTGATAAAACAGCGCCGACAGCATCGACGGTAACGATACATTCTAATAATGCTGATCAAACAATAGCAAAAATCGGCGATACAATTACGTTGGATATAATAACAGATGAAGATATTCAACAACCAACTGTAACAATAGTCGGAAAACCGACTGCTATTTCTGACAAAGGTGATAGTGATGCCAAAACATGGCAAGCTAATTATACAGTCCAAAGTAGTGATTCAGGTGGTCCCGTTTCTTTCACAATTGATATTGCTGATTTAGCAGGAAACAAAACAACAACAATCACCTCTCCTACAGATGGTAGTTCAGTTACAGTACTATCTAGCAATGCTGATTTAGCCAACATAATCACTAGTAAAGGAAGTCTAACTCCTAATTTTGCACGAAATGAAATTAGTTATACTATGAGTGTTGGAAATGAAATAGAAGCTATAGATATAACGCCAACAGTGGCAGATCCATTAGCATCTGTACAGGTAAATGGTACACAGGTAACAAGCGGCGTTCCAGTTAATATCCCATTAGCTATGGGGCAAAACACAGTTACGATAGAAGTTATCGCACAAGATTTGACACCAAAGACATATACAATTGCGATTACCAGAATGTTATCCAATGATGCAAACTTAAGTAATTTGGTGTTGAGCCAAGGTACCTTAAATCCAACTTTCGACCCAAATGTAACAAATTATTCAGTTAATGTGGATACAGACGTTTCGGAATTGACTATTTCTGCAACTCCGAAACAACCAAGCGCTAGTGTTACAATGAATGGTAAGACAACGAACACGGATACCATTTCCCTTAGCTTTGGTCCTAACGAAGTTCCAATAGTAGTAACCGCACAAGATGGTCAAACAACCATGACTTACAATGTTACAATTAATCGTTTGAAATCAGGGAATGCAAATCTAGGTTCATTAGCTGTTGACAAAGGTACTTTAACACCAGCTTTTTCACCTAGTGTTGCTGCTTACCAAGTAAATGTTGATTATAATACACCACAAATTGCGGTAACAGCCCAAGCTGCAGATCAAGGTTCATCCTTAACCATGAACGGAAAAACAGTGTCTCCAACAATGGGCACCCAATCGATTACAACGCCGGATTCGATAGCTATTGTGACGACTGGAGATACAATCAAGGTATCGATGACAGAAACATTTAATTTAAAAGTTGGTGCTAATCCAATTCCAGTAATTGTAACTGCACAAGACGGTGGAACAAAAATCTATACAGTGACAGTAATCAGACAATCCGCACCATCAAGTGACGATGATAATGGCAGTGGTAATGGAGGAGGAAGCGGTGGCGGTGGTTCTTCATCAGGTTCAGGAAAAACTACTAATGAACCGACGAATGGACAGACAAGAACAGTAAATGTCAATCTTGGCAATGGAAATTCAATAATTGCTGAGGTAGAGGTTACTAGAACTACCACTGCAGACGGAAAACAGAGGGATACAATTGTTTTTGATCCTAAAAAGGCAGAGTCAGTCGTTGAAAGTGTACTTCAGAAAAGTCAATCTCATGTTCGAATTGTTATTGATGATTTACCAGACAATCCTGCTGATGAAGTAGCTGTTACCGTTCCGAAAGAATCACTCAATGAATTAGTGAATGGGAAGCTTTCTCTAGAAATCCAAACAGGGGACGTAAAAGTAACGATACCTCAGGAAGCTTTAACTGCCTTTAATCAATTAGGAATAGATCTTTACTTTAACATCGTTCCAATTCGTGATGAAAAAGAGAAAAAGAATGTAGGGGAACGGACCGTTAATGCAGCTGAGGTACGAAAGGTTGCAGGTAATAGTCAAGTTCAGGTACACGGCAAACCGATGACAATCGAAACGAACTTAAAGAACCACCCGACAAAGGTAGTCTTCCCGTTAAAACGTCTTCAATTGCCAAGTGATCCAAAAGAAAGAAAAGCATTATTAGATAGTCTAGCTATCTATATTGAACACAGTGATGGCGAAAAGAAAGTTCAGCAGGGAACAGTCATTTATGACGCACAAGGAAATCCTGAAGGACTTGAAATCGAGATTACTAAGTTTAGTACCTTCACGATTATTAGTATTGAACAAGAGGATGAATCAGTCCTTGAAAGCAACCTAAAGGATATCAAAGGACATTGGGCAGAAAAAGCAATTCGTCAATTAGTTTCAAAAGGTGCGGTGAATGGCTATCCAGATGGAACGTTTAAGCCAAACCAAACGGTGACGAGAGCAGAATTTGTAGCGATGGTTGTCAAGGCTTTAAACGTGAAGGAGGCAGGGGATGTTCAAACATTTACAGATCTTCAAAATCACTGGTCTAAACATGTCATTGAACAAGCGGCTGCAAACGGTATTGTGAATGGACTAAGCAAAGAACGATTTGGTCCAAATGAACAAATTACTCGTGAGCAAATGGCGGCGATGATTATCAATGCTGGGAAGCTTGGCATAGTTGATTCAAAATCAAACTTCCAAGATTATAGCGAGATTGCTAGTTGGGCGGAAAGCTCCGTCAACACAGCGGCTTATCATAAAATTGTTAACGGCCTGCCAAATCAAACCTTCAATCCAAAAGGAAAAGCAACAAGGGCTGAAGCAGCAACAGTGATTATGAATGTAGTAGACTTTAATTACTAATTAAAAAGCAAGGAACGCTATGTGCGCTCCTTGCTTTCTTCATTTAAAACATTCGCTAAATATTTTTCGCGTAATTCTCATTTGGTATTTTATTCAACATAACATAGAGGCTTACCGGATTCTCTCCGCTATTTTTGAACGCTAGTCTTTCCTCACTACCACAATGGACAACATCGTTTGCTGTAACAGCGGTTTCTTTTCCGTCAATAATAAAGGTGCCCTCACCTTCAAGAACGAGCAAATAGACCTCTGTACTTGGGTGCGTATGTTCAGGCAATTCTTGCCCTAGCATAAAGTTTAAAACAAAGACTGTGCTGTCACCTTTGTTAAAAATAATCCTCTTTGTAAATTTATCCTCACTATATTCTTTAAATGTTTGCAATGTTTGTTTTTCCATAATATTGAGGTCTCCTTTATCCATTTATAATATTTTTTCCGTAAAATATTTCATCCATTTCTATTTTGAGCTTCTTTTCAATCGATAGCTGTTCTTCTAAAGATAATGTTTCTTTCGCGCAGCCAAATAAGTAATTATCTAAATCAAATTGCTTCAGCTTACATTTAGTATGGAAAATATTTTCCTGATAGACGTTGACGTCAATCATATGATACAAGTCTTGTATTTCATCGGGTATATAATTTTGAATCGAGTTAATTTCATGGTCAATAAATAATTTGTGGCCGCTAATATCTCTTGTAAATCCACGCACACGATAGTCGATGGTCATGACGTCTGTTTCGAAAGAATGTATTAAATAGTTTAGGGCTTTTAGTGGCGAAATCTCTCCACAGGTTGAAACATCAACATCGGCGCGAAAGGTGCTGATTCCTTCATCTGGATGTGATTCTGGATATGTATGAACAGTGATATGGCTTTTATCGAGCTGGGCAATGACTGATCCTGGAATGGGCCCAGGTGATTCTTCAAAGGCTTCGATTGGAGATTCATCGACAGGCTCCTCGGATACTAATAGAACGACACTTGCCCCCTGTGGAACATAATCTTGCTTCGCAATATTTAATATATTGGCCCCAATAATTTCTGTAACATGGCTCAAAATTTTTGTAAGCCTCTCCGCATTGTATTGTTCATCAATATAATTTATATAAGCTTCACGCTCCTCTTTTGTTTTTGTATAGCAAATATCGTACATATTGAAGCTCAATGATTTTGTGAGATTATTAAAACCATGTAATTCAACAACTTGCTTAGGTGTAAGCTTCATTTTATAAAATCCCCTTTTTTCTTGTTCTTATTTTATGGTTGTTTAAATAGAACAATAATATACAGTTTTGCAGGGTGTTTTTGTGTACAGGTGTTCATTAATAATTTATAATGTGGTAAACAACACTAATGACTTAATTTAATATTATAGAAATTATTGAAAATACCTCTGAGGAGACTCTATATGAGTAGAAATACAGAAATTCGTACAACAATCATATTATTAATAGGAATAATTGTAGCTGTAGCTGCAGCATTTTTAAATCCGGTCTTCGATATCATTCTACCTGAAAAAGACTTTTTGATACATGTAATCTTAGAAATCATTAGTATCTCTGTTGCAATCGCAATAGCGATACAGTTATGGATGGTTTTTCCACATACGCTATCAAAACATCGTTTAATATTAGGTGCGCTATTTTTAACGGTTGGTTTATTTGATTTTTTTCATGTACTTGCATATAAAGAAATGCCTTATTCAGGCGGTATGTCTAGCCAAGATGAACACTGGTTTTGGTTGATTTCAAGACTAACATTGGCAATAGGGTCAGTTATTTTATTTAGTCAAAGTGATTCTCAAATGAAGAAGAACAGCCGTACCTATATTTTTCTCATTGTGGCTATTTATGTTGCTGTAGTCGCTTTTGTCATTTTCAATAGTTCCAATAATTTACCGATTTTAATAGATGCAAATGGTCAAACAACGCTAAAAATACTACTTGAATTCCTTATTATTAGCACATTTGTTGGGACAATCGCTATATTATTTAATCTATATCGGAAAACAAAGAATGAATCCCACTTAGTGCTGATTGTCGCTTTCAGCTTTACTTTATTATGTGAATTAGTTTTAACTTTGAATATAAATAGCAGTTTTCCACAGAGCGTGATTGGCCATCTTTTTAAAATATCAAGTTATTACTTTTGTATGAAAGGAATTTATGCTGCGGCAATTGAGGAACCATTTTCGAAGCAAAAAGAAGCGCAAATCGCACTGCAAGAAAGCGAAATTAAGCTGGAAGCATTTGTTAAGAAAATAAACTATCTTGCCTATCATGATGAGTTAACAGGATTACCGAATCGAAATTACCTTTTGAACTGTTTAGAGGAAAATATAAAAAAAATGGGGAGTTCAGGAGATAAATTCGCGCTTGTTTCGATTAACTTAAATCGCTTCAAAAATGTTAATGATACATTAGGAAATGAAATGGGCGATTTGTTTCTAAGGACGGCTGCAGAAAGATTAAAAGAATTTAAAACCAACAATGTGGTTGTATCGAGGATGGTTGCTGACGAATTCATCCTTTTTATTCCTAATAAGGAAAATATCGAAGAACTCATTCGCCTTGCATACTTAATCCATAAACGGATTGAAGAACCGATGATTGCAAAAGGTTTTAAATTTCATATTACCTCCTCAATCGGGATTACATTATTTAGCGAAAATATTGAAGATACGAGTCAAATTATTAAACAAGTGCAGCTAGCCATGCATGAAGCCAAGAAAAATGGTCAATCTGTGATGGTCTACCATCCTGATATGAATAAAGAGCTTTTTGATAATCTTCTTTTGGAAAATGATTTAAGGCAAGCACTAAATCGCAATGAATTAATTTTGCACTATCAGCCGCAAGTAAATATAGAAACTGGTGAAATTATTGGAGTAGAGGCGTTAATCCGCTGGAATCATCATAAAAAAGGAATGATTTCGCCTGGCAAGTTTATCCCGCTAGCTGAGGAAACAGGTTTAATTATCCCAATTGGCAATTGGGTGATTGAAGAGGCCTGCAAACAATTGAAAAGCTGGCTTGATAAAGGGCTCACTCCGTTTCGATTATCAGTGAATCTTTCCTTGCGACAGTTATTTCAAGAGGATTTAGTAGAGACTGTTACAAAAGCTTTACAAAAATCGAAAATTAAACCAGAGTTTTTAGAGCTTGAGGTAACTGAAAGTATGGCTGGAAATACCGATCGAGTCATCACGATTCTTCAAAGCCTTAAAAAGTTAGGTGTGCGCATATCTGTTGATGATTTTGGTACAGGTTATAGTTCATTAAGTTATCTTTATTCATTTCCGATTGATCAATTAAAAATAGACCGATCATTTATTATGAATTTATTTACAGAGGAAAATAATAAAGTAATTGTAAGTACGATTATTTCGATGGGGCAAAATCTTGGGTTAGAGCTAATAGCGGAGGGTGTTGAAACAATAGAACAAATTGAATTCCTTCGAGCAAACAGATGTGTTGGAGTTCAAGGATTCCTCATAAGTCGCCCATTGCCAGCAGTAGAGCTTGAAAATTTGCTATCCGAAAAAACAATATTATTAGATAGGTGTACTAGTTAAGTCAGCATATTGCTGGCTTTATTTGCTTTCAAATTTAAAAATTGTACATGATAAAAGCCGTTAGTTGAATAATATTATCGTAATAACAAAAAAGGGGAGATTTTATGTTTACACCATACAAACATGAAGCGCTGACAGATTTTTCTGTTGAAAAAAACCGTAAGGCATTTGAGGCAGCATTAGAAAAAGTAAACACATTAATGGGTAAGGATTATGACTTAGTTATTAACGGTGAAAGAATCTCAACTACAGAAAAAATCATTTCCATTAATCCCACAAATAAAGAAGAAGTTGTCGGCTTTGTTTCGAAAGCCGATCGAGAGTTAGCAGAGAAAGCGATGCAGGCAGCATCTGAAGCATTTAAAAGTTGGAAAAATTGGGGTGCTGAAGCAAGAGCTGGGATTTTGTTCCGTGCTGCTGCGATTACGCGCCGCCGCAAGCATGAATTTTCTGCATTATTAGTGAAGGAGGCGGGAAAGCCGTGGAAGGAAGCGGATGCTGATACGGCGGAAGCGATTGATTTCATGGAATATTACGCACGCCAAATGATTGAACTAGCGAAAGGCAAACCGGTATTAAGCCGCGAAGGTGAGCGCAACCAATACATTTATCAACCATCAGGTGTAACCATCGTTATTCCCCCTTGGAACTTCGCATTTGCAATCATGGCTGGTACGACTGTTGCACCAATCGTAACAGGAAATACGGTCCTCCTAAAGCCTGCTAGTAATTCACCTGTTGTTGCTTCATGGTTTGTTGAGGTTTTAGAACAAGCGGGATTGCCGAAAGGTGTTGTCAACTATATCCCTGGAAGCGGGTCTGAGGTTGGTGATTATTTAGTTGATCATCCGAAAACAGCGTTAATAACGTTCACAGGTTCCCGTGATGTAGGACTTCGTATTTTTCGCCGTGCTGCTGTCGTTCAGCTAGGTCAGAAGCATTTGAAACGGGTAATAGCCGAAATGGGTGGGAAAGATACTGTAGTCGTTGACAAGGATTGCGATCTTGAATTAGCGGCACAATCAATTTTTTCTTCTGCTTTCGGTTTTGCTGGTCAAAAATGTTCTGCAGGCTCCAGGGCGGTTGTTCATGAAGATATATATGACCAAGTATTAAATCGTGTCATTGAAATAACGGAGCAACAAGTAGTTGGTAACCCGGAAAATTATGAAACGTATATGGGACCTGTCATTGACCAAAATTCTTTTGACAAAATAATGGAATACATTGAAATTGGCAAAAAAGAAGGGCGAATTGTAAGTGGCGGCAAAGGCGATGCTTCAAAAGGATTTTTCATTGAGCCAACGATTATTGCTGACCTTGATCCAAAGAGTGTAATCCAACAAGAAGAAATTTTTGGGCCAGTCGTTGGCTTTTCTAAGTTCAAGACTTTTGATGAAGGCCTTGAAATAGCTAACAACACTGAATATGGACTAACAGGTGCGCTTATTTCCAATAATCGTGAGCATATTGAGCGTGCCAAACGTGAATTTCATGTAGGGAACCTCTATTTTAACCGCAATTGCACAGGTGCGATTGTCGGGTATCAGCCATTTGGTGGCTTTAATATGTCAGGTACAGATTCGAAAGCAGGTGGACCAGACTATTTAGCCCTTCATATGCAAGCGAAAACAATTAGTGAAATGCTGTAAAAACATAGAGAGGGTGTCCCCAAAATATAAAACTTTTGGGACACCCTCGTTTATTACTTCCTAGAACGACTAAATCCTAGTTGCTATGGTCAAACTTATGAATTAAATCTTGCAGCTCAACAGCTAATGATTTGA
The DNA here is from genome assembly GCA_012842745.1 of Bacillus sp. (in: firmicutes). Classification (NCBI taxonomy): domain Bacteria; kingdom Bacillati; phylum Bacillota; class Bacilli; order Caryophanales; family Bacillaceae; genus Bacillus; species Bacillus sp. (in: firmicutes). The sequence continues at coordinate 23,731 of DUSF01000054.1, forward strand.
GATTTGTTGAAATAGTAGACATTTGCTTCAGAGCATCTACTTGTTCTCTTGTAGAATGGGCAATGCTTTGCGTGCTTTCTGCATTTGTCGCAGCGATTTGTGCAACTCCATCAACAGATGCGGTTACTTCTTCTGAGCTTGCTGACATTTGTTCAGCAATGGAAGACATCTCCTCAATTTGGATTGCAACGGTTTCTGATGCTACTACAATATTTCTAAAAGTTATACCTGTATTGTGGACAATTTCAATTCCATTCTCCACATCTTTTGCCCCTATTTTCATAGCTTCTACCGCTTTGTCTGTATCATTTTGAATTTCTCTAATTAATTCTGTAATTTCTTTTGCGGAAATTCTTGACTGTTCCGCTAATTTTCTTACTTCATCAGCGACAACAGCGAACCCTTTGCCATGTTCACCTGCTCTAGCTGCTTCAATTGCAGCGTTAAGGGCAAGTAAATTTGTTTGCTCTGATATCGTTGTAATAACTTGTAAAATTTCATCAATTTGTTGCGATTTATTTACTAATAGACTAATTGTTGAGGAAAGATTTTGAACAGAATTATTAATTAAATTCATTTGCTCAACAGCATCCTCAATTGATTTTTCGCCGTTTCTCGCTTCATTTACGGTTGCTTTTGATTGTTCTGAAACAACATTAGCTGACTCAGCGACCCTTTGAATGCCGACTGCCATTTCATCCATAGCTGTAGCACTTTCTTTTGAAGAAAGTGATTGTTGTTCTGTTCCTTTAGCTACTTCTTCCATCTTTTCGGTAATGTGGTCACTTGCCAGAATTGTTTGCTCAACATTTGTTGCAAGGTTTTTTGAGGTTTCAACAACATTGTTTGCTGTTAATTTTAAATTATTTAAAACCTCTACTAACTGCTGCTCGCGTTCAGCTTTTTCTTTTATTAGTTTACTTGTACTTCGTTTTTTCGCTACAATTTGAAGGATTGTTGCAGCACTTGTAAAGATTAAGTAAATGGCATGAATCATTAATAAGCCAAAGGAATAATCGCTTGTCCCGCAAAGAAGCTCAGGGGCTACGAAAAATCCAAGGAAATGTTGGACTGCAAAGATGATTGTACTAATGATGATGAGATTAACAGCTTCATAATAAGCGATAATGGCTAAAACCATAAAAATTGAAAAATGATACTCAACCATACCATTTCCACCAGCGATAATGGAAATACTACTAAATGTTAATGTGAGCATGTTTAATAGTGGCAAATGTTTTTGTAGTACAGGAACCTTTGCGTGAATGATAAAACTAATGGTTAATAAAATAATGGGAAGTAAAAATAAAATATTTAACAATAATACTAAATTAGCTGGGATTCCATTCATATTATTCAATACAAGATAATCTTCAAATATATTAAATGACCGATGGAGAACATGAGTAAGGATTGATAAAAGGACAATACCTAATGAAAAAAGCAGCATAAGTTGGTTTTTCTGCTTGTCAGCCATATTAAAACATCCTTCCTAATATTTTTTATGTGATGAAAGTATATCATAGATATAGTAATAGGATTTACAAGAATTAGCAATAATTTTGTACATTTCAGGGGGGTCAAATAGTTGTTTTTTTGTAATAAAAAGAAAATTGAAAAATTCAATCGATTCATGTAAAATTATTGATACACTTGGTTAAATTTGGTTTTGAATGGGGGGCCTTTATGACAATTCGAATCATTATTACGGATGACCATGCCATCGTTAGAACAGGTATAGAAATGATGGTGAACTTGCAGGAGGATATGGAGGTTATTGATACTGCGTGTGATGGGAGTGAAGCATTTCAAAAGGCAATTCAGTTGAAACCTGATATTGTGATTATGGATTTAAACATGGCGCCTGGGGAGAATGGTTTAATAGCAACGAAAAAATTAAAAGAAGCCAATCCTGATATTAAAGTATTAATTTTAACGATGCATGATGATCGGGAATACATATTCCGGGTTTTGCAGGCTGGTGCTTCAGGCTATATTTTAAAGAGTGCAGAGGATATGGATTTAATTAATGCTATTCGTACGGTACAAAGAGGAGAAGCATACCTTTATCCAAAGGCACAAAAGCTGTTAATTGAGGATTATATGGAACGAATTGCGAATGAGGGTGAAGATGATATTTTTCAGCAACTATCAATAAGAGAGCAAGAGGTTCTTGAATATATTGCGAAGGGGTATACAAATAAAGAAATCGCAGACATGCTGTACTTGTCAGTTAAAACTATCGAATCACATAAATCAAAAATCATGGAAAAATTACAATTAAGAACAAGGCCTGAGTTAGTTAGATATGCTCTGAAACAAGGCTTACTTGATTTTGAATAGTGGTGAGTCGAATGGGGTTGTTAAATAAATTCGAGATAAGAGCAATCATTAGTGTTTTTGTAGCGTTGCTTGTTTTCATTTTGACAAGGCTCTTGCATATGACGATTTCTTTCATATACGACCCTGCTTACTTTTTGATTTTTCATACCTTATTTGAGCTTTTTAGTATTTTTGTTTCCTACTCAATCTTTTTCTTTGGGTGGCTGACATTTCAGCATACCCGTTCCACTAAGGAATTGAATTTGAGTTTGATTTTTTTTGCTGTTGGGTCAATTGATTTACTACATACTTTAACATATAAAGGAATGCCCTTTTTCCAATCTGAACATACGATTGCAATTGCAACATGGTTTTGGATTACAGGTAGATTTATAGAAAGCATAGGATTAGGGTATTATCTCCTGAAAAATCATAGTGAAGGTATAGTTGAAAGACGAAAAAATATAAAAATAATTTTAACAATCGTTGTTGTATTACTGTTAATTTATGTGATTTTATCCTATGCACAAAATCTCCCTGTACTCCTCGAAGACGGGATTGGTGTAACGGGTACGAAAGTAATTTTAGAATATATTATAAGTATTATTCATTTTATTACTTTAATCATAATTACGAAGAAATATACAGTTGAGCGGAACCGAAACTATCTGACTATTTCTATTGGAATTATTTTTATTCTGATTGGGGAGCTAGTATTCACGCTATATCGCAATATATATGATGTCGATAATTTATTGGGCCATATATACAAAGTTTTAGGATATTTTTATTTGTTCAGAGGCATCTATTTGCCGCATTTCAAGGAAATTTTGGAAGGGAAAGAGAAAGCGGAACTTCAGAGGACTTTAGTTGAGGAGAGGTTACGGGAGCAAGAAAGTAAGGTAACCTCAAACATATTATTGGCTCAAGAAGAGGAACGAATGAGGGTTTCCCGACATCTTCATGATGGAGTAGGACAATTGCTGTATAGTGTTTTAGTATCGCTAAAAATGTTAAAACAATTAGGGTTAAATGAGAAAATCAATAGTCATATCGAAAATGTCGAAAAATTAACAAGTAATTCGATGGATGAAATTAAAACGATTGCTTTCGAACTTAGGCCTAGTTCACTTGATGACCTTGGGTTATTTTCTGCGATACGTGCCCATAATCAAAGATATGAAAAAACCTTTGGCATCAAAGTAGATTTGGACATTAACGGCAAGAAGCAAAGGTATTCTCGTGAAATAGAAACGGAGCTTTATCGTATATTTCAAGAAGCTTTAAACAATGCGGCGAAATATGCTGAAACAGATAAGATCATTGTAAGGATTATTAATAATGTTAATAGCGTTGAACTTCAAGTTATTGATGAGGGAAAAGGCTTTAAAGTTGAACAATATAAAAGGTCAAATGGTTCAAAAGGGATTGGCTTGTACAGCATGAAAGAACGTGCTGGCCTATTAAAAGGTACATTTGAAATTGAATCAGTCGAAGAAGTAGGTACAAAGATTAAAGTAGTTATACCGTTAAATTCCGATAATACTAATTAAAAAAACGATGAAAAAGGGTTATCCGAAACTGGATAGCCTTTTTTTGCTTTCAGGGATTTTCTCATTCTAGAATAGGGAATCTCCCGATAGATAATTTTTTGAAAAAAGTTAATAATTAACATGAATAAGTTTAATCATTAGCAAGGGGGGATGAGATGGAACAGTCGTTGTCTAACTTGGATGATATTGAAGATGGGGAACAACTAGAAACAAATCGGGAACTGGAATTAAAGTATCATACTTTAGAGAATTTGCTACGGAAACTAATGATTGATCAAGAACTTAAAAATAAAAATGTGTCGTGGGAACTATATCATGTTGTTGCCCAGACGTTATTTAGCATATTACTTGGGATTAGAATGACCATCAATGAGGACGTTGATGAAATATTAAAAAACTATTTAAAAAAGCTGGAAATATCAACTAGTGAAGTGTTAAATATAGTTAAAAGGCTATCTTCGGATCTTTATCCTCAGGTAATCGAGGAAATAGGGTTTGTAGCAGTATTAATAAGCTATATAAACTCCTTAAAAGAGGATGGTATAAATATAAAGTTGCAAATTAACGGAGAAAAAAAACAAGTTCACAGCGATAAGGACTTACTTTTTTATCGTATAGCCGAGGAAATAATCAGATTTGTCGTACATGAATTAAAAAAGGATCGTATGAAACTGATTCTTTCATTTGAAAATGGTACTGAAAATAAATTTTTGTTTTCTTTTCAATGTAGTCAAAATGAAATAGATCAGCAAACGATTGAAAATGGTTTAGAAATTACGAAGAAACGGTTAGAAGATGTGGATGGTTGGAGTTATATTCAAAGAAAAAAGGAAGAAATGGATAAGTGGTTGATTGAGATATACATTCCATAATAAAATTCAAAATCAGGTGGAGTCTTGGGACTCCACCTGATTTAAATGACTCACGAAATAGGTCTATAACGCATTAATGTGGTAAAAAGGCTAGTTGGAAGAAGAATAATACGGCGAAAATATATAACAACGGATGGACTTCACGCCATTTCCCTTTCACAATTTTCATTAATGGATGAGAAATAAAGCCTAAAGCAATCCCGGTAGCAATGCTTGATGTTAAAGGCATGCTCAAGATAATTAAAAAGGCTGGAAAGGCTTCATCTAGTTCATTCCATTTAATATTGGCGATGTTTCCCATCATTAAACTGCCAACAATGATTAATGCTGGTGCTGTAATCGCTGAAAGACCTGATACAGCTCCAACGAGTGGGCCGAAAAAAGCAGCTATAATAAACAACACTCCAACCGTTACTGATGTCAAACCAGTTCTTCCGCCAGCAGCAACCCCAGATGAGGATTCAATATAGGCACTAGTAGGGCTTGTCCCAAACATCGCCCCTGCTGTTGCAGCAACGGAATCAGCTAGTAAGGCTTGTCGCGCTCTTGGTAGTGTATTTCCTTTTATTAAACCAGCCTGCTCTGCAACCCCAATCATCGTTCCCGTTGTATCGAAAATGGTAACAAGCAAAAAGGAGAATACAACCGCATAAAGACCGTATTGAATGACATCAGAAATTGCAGTAAGAGGGTTTAAAATAATGATTCCTTCAGGTAATGCTGGCATTGATATTATTCCGTTTTCAAAGGAAAGCTGACCTGAAAAATAAGCGATGATTCCGGTACTAATCATTCCAAGGAATAGTGCCCCATTCACATTTAATGATAAAAGGATTAATGTTATCGCTAAACCAATTAATGCTAATAATGCTTGTGGTGAGTGCAAATCTCCAAGAGCTACAAGATTTGATGGGTGAGCTGTTATAATTCCTGTAAGCCTTAATCCAATAAAAGCAATGAATAGACCGATTCCAGCGGCGATACCTTGCTTTAGGTTTTCGGGAATCGCTTCAATTAATTTTTGTCGCAATGGTGTTAATGATAAGATGATAAAAAGTAAACCAGCCACAAAAACTGCTGCAAAAGCAGTTTGATAGGAGACTTCAGTATGTGTACCAACAACTGAGTATGCGAAATAGGCATTTAGGCCCATCCCAGGTGCAATGGCAATTGGATAATTGGCTGCTAAACCCATCCATAAAGTTCCGATAACAGTTGCGATAATCGTTGCCGTAAAGACTTGCTCAAAAGGCACCCCAGCATCTGATAAAATAATTGGATTGACAACAACAATATAGACCATCGTCAAAAAAGTAGTAATACCAGCAACGATTTCTGTTTTAATATTTGTTTGATTTTCTTTTAGTTTGAACAATTGTGTAACCTCCAAGATACGAACATTTAAACATACGTGATTAATAATATTCGTTTTTAATCAAAATCTCAACTTTTTTATTTTTTTAGTATAATGCTATTTTTCCCTTAAGACTTAAAATTAGAAATAAAGTTGAAAATAATATATGCTTTTCTTTATTGAACTGAAACGGGGGAAATGAATTGAAGGATAAAAAAGCATTATTGCTTCTATTTATAATTATGTTTTTAGTTATGGTTGGTTTTGGAATTATTATTCCAGTCCTTCCTTTCTTTGCTGAAGAAATTGGCGCGACACCAACGGAGTTAGGATTATTAATGGCTGTTTATTCCTTAATGCAGTTATTGTTTGCGCCGATGTGGGGACGAATTTCTGACCGCATCGGTAGAAAGCCTGTTTTACTAATTGGGATTTTCGGGCTTGCCCTGTCCTTTTTCTTATTTGCAATCTCAACGGAGCTATGGATGTTGTTTGCTGCAAGAATTATTGGCGGGATTTTGTCCTCAGCTAATATGCCAACATCAATGGCTTATGTTGCAGATATAACAACGCCAGAAGACCGGGGCAAAGGAATGGGAATCATCGGTGCTGCAGTTGGTCTAGGTTTTATTTTTGGGCCAGCTATTGGCGGCATATTTTCTAAAGTAAGTCTGAATACACCATTTTGGATTGCCGGTATTGTTTCTTTCGTTACATTTGTTTTTGTATTTATTTTTTTGAAGGAATCATTAGTTAAGGATAATGAAGAAAATGCGAGCCAAGGGGCAGGAACGCCATGGCAAACGGTTAGAGGAACGATGGGTATTCTTTATTTTCTATCGTTGTTTATTTCTTTTTCATTAGCAGGGCTAGAAGCAACATTTGCCTATTTCGCTGCCGCTCGCGCTGGAATTGATTCGGTAAACTTAGGTTATATTTTTATGATTATGGGTTTTGCCGGGGCCGCCGTACAAGGTGGCTTAGTTGGCCGCTTAATTAAAAAGCATGGTGAAGGAAAGGTCATCCAAGTCGGGATTATCGTTTCGGTAATTGGTTTTGCGTTAATTTTGCTAGTACATGACTTTTTCACAGCTGCACTCTTTTTGACGATTTTTGGAGTAGGAAACGGTGTTATTCGGCCAGCCGTCTCTTCTTTATTGACGAAAATAAATTCAGGGGGGTATGGTGGAGTAACAGGTGTACTTTCCTCCTTTGAATCATTGGGGCGGATACTAGGTCCGCCAATTGCAGGCGCATTGTATTCAATTTTGATTGATTTGCCATATATTACAGGGGCATTGATTTCTGTTGTCGCATTTATGCTATACCGAGTGTATGAACGCAAAGTTAAGGTTGGAGGCTCTCTTTGATTGAGAGCCTTCTGCTTTTTAATTCGGCCTAATTTGCACAGGCGTTCCAATCGGTACTATTCTTGAAAGCTCTTCTACATCATGATTGTACATGCGAATGCATCCTTTTGAAACGGCTTTACCGATTGAGCTTGGATTATTCGTACCATGAATGCCATAATGCTCCTTCGATAAACTCATCCACATTGTCCCAAATGGTCCTCCAGGGTTAGGTGCTTTATTAACGATAATATAGTCTCCAATTGGTGTAGCAGTTACCATTCTCCCAACAGCTATAGGGTATACCTTTATTAAACTACCATTCTTATATAAGGTTAACTTCCGCTTTGCGACTGAAATATAAATGTGATATGGCTGTGTTTCAATCGGTGGAAAGCCTGGAATTTCGATAAGCTGTCCGGGAAAAATAAAATTTGGGTTAATTGCTGGATTAGCTTGAATAATTTTGTGAAGTGAAACTCTGTAATCTTTGGCAATTGAACCCAAGGTTTCCCCTCGCTTTACAATATGTCTCATCAGTAAGTCCCCTTTTATTATTCTTTGTTCTACCTATTTGTCCATATAGTGAAAACATTAATTTTATGTTATCTTATTCATTAACAAATAGTACTGTTAACAAGGTCGTAACGTTTATTCAAGGGGTGAAACATTATGGGGGTTGATGTTCAAGCAAGCACATTAGGGACAATTACCGCATTAATTATCGCAATATTCCTAATAGTAAAAAGGGTTTCTCCACCTATTGCAATGATGGCGGGGGCGCTTAGCGGCGGCTTAGTAGGTGGATTGGCTTTTGGCGAAACCGTTGCTGTGATGATTGACGGTGCCAAGGGAATGTCTGGGATTGTACTTAGAGTTTTAACAGCAGGCGTTTTAGCAGGTGTTTTAATAGAGTCAGGAGCTGCAAAAACAATTGCAGAATCGATATTACATAAAATGGGGGAGAAAAAGGCGCTTCTAGCGATTACGATTGCAACTGCGATTTTAACAGGTGTTGGCGTATTTATCGGCGTAGCTGTCATTACGGTTGCACCAATTGCCTTGGCGATTGCAAAACGGGCGAATCTATCGAAATTTGCTGTCTTACTTGCAATCTCTGGCGGTGGGAAAGCGGGAAATATCATTTCACCCAATCCAAATACGATTGCGGCATCTGAGGCTTTTAGTGTTCCATTAACTTCAGTGATGGCAGCGGGGTTAATCCCAGCACTAATCGGCGTTCTCTGTACATATTTTATTGCTAGCAAACTTAAACAAACGGGAAGTGCAGTCGCCGATGCCGACTTGGATATTACCGAGGAAGGCAATTTGCCAAAACTAATGTCTTCCTTATCAGGGCCGATTGTAGCAATTATTCTATTATTATTGCAACCTGCTTTCGGAATATCAATTGACCCCTTAATAGCGTTGCCATTAGGCGGGATTGCCGGCGCATTTTTCATGAAAAAGCAAAGAGAATTAAATGTTTACATTACATCCGGTCTTGAAAAAATGTCTGGAATTGCTGTCTTGTTGCTTGGGACAGGGACGTTGGCGGGGTTAATCAAGCATTCAACTTTATCATCTGTAATCAGTCATTCTATTGAATCACTGGGTCTGCCAGCCGCCTTACTTGCACCAATTGCAGGGATTACAATGTCAGCGGCAACGGCATCAACTGCGGCAGCAACAGCAGTAGCAGGAAGTGCATTTGCACCAACAATCATGGACATCGGTGTTAGTGCTTTTGCAGGGGCAGCGATGGTTCACGCAGGGGCGATTGTGCTAGATCATATGCCTCATGGAACGTATTTTCATATTACCCGCCAAAGTGTCAATATGAATATGAGCGAAAGATTCAAGCTAATTCCATATGAAGCATTGATTGGCTTCGTTATTGCAGTTGTTTCTACTATTTTATTTGGAATGATATTAAGTTAAATGTAGAAATTGATATTTATGTAGTATGGGGCATCCAAAGGTTGAAATAATCAACTTATTGGTTAGCCTCATATCTTTTTAATTTACTTATAGTTTTACATGATGATATAATAATTCATCGATGATATTTCGCACACGAAATATTTACATACGAAATAAAAAGCGTAAGGCAGGGGTGTAAAATAAAAGAAATTCGGCGACTGATTAAAACGATTAATCAATATTATTTTGATTTATTTTCACATGAAATTAAAGGAACGGATTTAACGGTTCCACAGGTGCTTGTTCTGCGTTGCATGTCGCAAGAGCCACAAATGGTATCTTCGATAAGTGAAAAAGTTCTGCTTTCTAATAGCACTGTTTCAGGCATTATCGACCGCTTAGAGAAAAATGGCTATGTCAAAAGAGTGCGCGATCAAAACGATCGCAGAATTGTCTGGGTAACTGAAACAGATAAGCTCATTAAATTAAGGGAACAATCACCTGTACTAAATAAGGATTTTTCTGGATTTTTATTAGAAGATTTAGAATCAAATGAAATTGAACAGATTGTAGGCTCACTACAGTTATTGTCAGCACACATGCAAAAGAAACTAGAAAACTATAAAAATAACAGTTTTTAAGAAAATCATAGAATGGGTGGGAGTATGGAACGTAAAAAGTCATTAATAGTCATTCTTATATTAATCATCGGCTCTGGTATTGGAATAGGTGCTTATTATTGGTATCAAGGGGCACATTATGTCAAAACAGAGGATGCAAGAATTGCCGGTACTTTATACAAAGTTTCTCCACAAATTTCAGGGGAAATTGAAAATGTTTATGTTGAAGAAGGGGATGTTGTTCAAGAGAATCAAACATTGGCTGAACAAAATCCAGCAAACCTAGATCCAAGTATGATTAATAAGGCTATTATCAAATCACCAATCAATGGAACGGTTGTAAAAGTTTACTCTAAAAAGAAGGAAATTGCATCGCCTAGTCAGCCGCTTGCATTAGTAATGGATATGAATTCTTTGTATGTTTCCGCCAATATCGAGGAAACAGCTATTAATAAAATAAAAGAAGGCCAAGATGTTTTCGTTTCACTTGATTTATTAGGTGGGAAAAAATTAAAAGGGAAGGTTAGCAAAATTGGCAAGGCAACAAACTCAACATTTTCACTATTGCCAGCTATTAATACGAGCGGGAATTTCAATAAAGTTACCCAACGAATTCCGATTGAGGTCGTTATTTTTAAACCAGCTGATTTAGAACTTGTTCCTGGTACGAATGTAGTGTTGAAAATCGATATTAAATCATAAGGAGGGCCTACAATGAAACAAGAGTTAACGACTGAGTTGCCCCCTTCTGAGAATCAGCCTTCTTATTGGCTGCCATTAATCGCGATTATTATTGGAGCGTTTGTCGCGATATTAAATAATAGTTTAATAAATGTTGCACTTCCAAAGTTGATGAATGTTTTTGGGTCTACGCAAGATCGCATTCAATGGGTGTTGACAGGCTATATGCTTGCTTCTGGAATCATTATTCCGATTACCGGGTATGCAGGCGATCGGTTTGGTTATAAAAAGTTTTTCATTATTGCAATTTCTGTGTTTACAGGTGGCGCATTTCTCTGTGCCATTGCTTGGAGCGATATGTCACTTATAATTGCGAGAGTGATTTCAGGCTTGGGCGGCGGTGTTATTATGCCGTTGAGCATGGCAATCATTTATAAAATTGTGCCGAGAAATAAAATTGGGGCAGCGTTAGGATTATGGGGAATATCAGCAATGGTAGCTCCAGCTGTTGGGCCGACATTAAGCGGCTACCTAATTGAGTGGCTTAACTGGCGCTATCTTTTTATTATTAATATTCCAATCGGCCTTTTTGCGATTTTTATGGTTAGTATTTTATTAAAAGAAACGGAAGTGGATAAGACAAAGACATTTGATTTTATCGGCTTTTTATTAGTTGCTACATCAGCGGGGACATTACTATATGCTTTTAGTAATGGGAACTCTGTTGGTTGGACCTCTTTTGAAATCGTCTTTTTAATCTATATCTCTATTTCGACCTTGTTGTTACTCATTTGGTATGAGGGGAAAATTGCTAATCCAATCGTTGATTTAAGTCTTTTGAAAAACTTTCCGTTTACTCTCAGTGTCGTCACAGCGAGCCTTGTTACAGTTGGTCTTTTTGGTGGGATTTTTTTAATGCCAATTTTTCTGCAAAATATCCAACAAGTATCAGCGATTGATACGGGGCTGTTGTTAATGCCACAAGCGATTGCGATGGCGGTATTTATGCCTGTTGCAGGGAAGCTTTTTGATAAGATTGGTGTCATCCCCCTTGGACTGGGAGGCCTGACATTATTAAGTACTATGACATATGAGCTTCACAAATTAACGGTAGACACGCCGCATGATTGGATTATTACTGTGCTTGTCATTCGCGGAATTGGAATCAGTCTATGTATGATGCCGCTGTCAACAGCTGGGATGAATGCCGTTAGTCCACAGCAAGTTGGAAATGCGTCATCCCTTTCAAATTTAATACGGCAGGTTGCAGGCTCCTTGGCTATTGCAATCCTGACAATGATTATGCAGAAACGAGTGGCCTTCCACAGCGGTCATATTGCAGATACGATTTCATTATCGAATCCAGCCGTTTCAAGTTTGGGCAGTTCGCCGGTATTAAGCCTGGATACGATTGGCTCACTTATTCGACTAGAGGCCACAACTAGAGGGATTGCAGACGCATTTTGGGCTTCTTCTTTGCCGTTGTTTTTATGCATACCGCTCGTTTTATTTTTTATAAGGCCAAAGAAAAAGCCACAAGAAAATTAACCAATGAAAGGAGCTTTAGTTGAAATGAAAAATAAAGCATTGTATGCGGGAATTAGTCTTCTTTTACTATCTTCATTAGGTTTAACGGGATGCAGCTCTAATGTTATCACCGTTGCTAATGAAGATGTAACAGTCAATGTTAAAACAGCAGCAGCATTTGAAGGATATTTAAATAATGGCCCAATTTTTACTGGAACAGTCCAAGCAAATAAAGAAATTACAATTGACCCAAAGGTTTCGGGGAGAATTGCCAACATCCCAGTTGAAGTTGGGGCAACTATTACCAAAGGGGATGTTTTATTTACTTTAGAGGATGAGGATTTAAAAAATTCAACTCTTCAATCGGAGGCTGCTGTCGGAGTTGCGCAGTCTGGAATTGCCGCTGCGAAATCAGGCTATGAGTCAGGTGTTGTAGCTGCTGAAAACGGAGTGGAACAAGCTAGAACAACGGTTAATCAGCTGCAAAATAGCCTTGAAGACCTTGAGGCAAGTGCGAAAAAGGCAAGTCAAAGCTTAGTAGATGCTAAAAATAATTTTAACAGAACAAAAGAATTATTTGCGGCAGGGGCAGTGTCGAAAACACAAGTAGAACAAGCAGAGACAGCTCTTGTAGCTGCTGAGTCTGCTGTTACAAGCATCGAAGTGAATAAAAAAAATACTTTTGAAAAGCTGACAGCGGCAGAAACTACGTTGAAAAATGCCCAAAAACAATTGGGTATAGCAAGAAATAATCCGCAGGTGAAGGTCAGTGAAGAGCAATTGAAACAAGCGCAAGCAGCGGCAGCTATTGCTAATCACACTTTACGTGAGGCAACGGTCGTTTCACCGATTTCGGGAACAATTGGTGCTATTAATAGCGAAGCTGGTGAAATTGTCTCTTCACAAACACATGTGATGGTCATTGCTGATTTAAGTGAAGTTCGTATTTTGGTCTATGTACCTGCAGGTGAAGTTAATAATATAAATGTAGGAGATCCCGTTCAAGTGCGGACTGTTTCCACTACGATGACAACAGTTGGAACGGTCAATAACATTAGTCCGTTGGATCAAGATGGCAAGGGTTATCCGGTTGAAATAGTCGTTTCTAATCCGGAAGGAATTCTTAAACCAGGTATGATTAGCGAAGTGATGTTTGTTCATAAAGATGAAGGAAAAGGCGTTATTATCCCTAAAAGTGCTTTACTAGAAAAAAATAATAAACAGTATGTTTATAAAATCGAAGAAAACCACACCGTATTAACAGAGGTTACAGTCGGTGAAATGACAGATTCACAAGCGTTAATCAGTAGCGGTTTAACAGTAAAGGATAGAGTAGCAACAACAAAGATTAAAGTGCTTGCTGATCATGTGAAAATTGTAGAAGAATAATAGTAAAAAACCACTCCTGTCTTTTTTCGTAGAGTGGTTTTTTGCTATACTGATATTATTAAAGTTGGAATGGGGTAATAGAAATGAGTAATACTGACACGTTAGATAAACTCTCAACGAAATTTTATGAAGCTACAGTGCGTGCTTTTGAGTTATTAAATCAATCTATTAAAGTTCGGACTTTTTTTGTCGGGAGAACAACAGAGGATTCTTATACAACATTAAAGGTTTTTAGTAAAATAGATGGTTGCCAATTAACCGAAGGGAGGACAATCCCGCTTCAGGAGTCGTATTGTAACCTGATATTTAGTGGCAAGCGGGAGCCGCTAATGATTGAAGATACGTCAGTCCATCCGATTGTTTCAAAATTGGCTGCAACCTCTAGAGCTAACATCGGCTCTTATTTAGGGGTGCCAATTATATTAGAAGATCATACAATGTTTGGAACGTTATGTGCAGTTGACCCGTCCGCGCACAAGTTTACTAATGATGATATCGAGGTCATGCAGACGCTTGCAAACTTTATCAGCAATGCAATTGAACTAGGGGCTGCCTTTGAAAGAATTTTAATCGAAGAACAGCGGGTAAAAAAAGAGCTGAATTTTGCTAAAATAGTCCAAACGAGTGTATTATCTGAACCTGTTGATTTGGAAAATATTAATATTAGCGCCTACTATCAATCTTCTGATTCGTTGTCAGGTGATATGTACTCGTGGTTTGAAATAGCGCCTAATAAATACGGAATCATGCTTCTTGATGTGATGGGACATGGTGTTTCAGCGGCATTAATTAGCATGTCGATTCGTGCCGTGTTGCGTGGTTTTATAACAAACATTTCTGACCCAGTAGAAGTCATGAAGGAATTAAATCATCATATCTATTATTTATTTAACTCAAATGACCAGTCAACATATGCGACTGCTATATACATCGTTGTTGACACAAATTTAAAAACAATTGAATACGCAAACGCTGGTCATCCTTCTGGTCTTCTACTTTTAGATGGTGAAGCAATAACGAGAATGGAAGAAGGTTGCCTCATACTAGGGATTTTCCCAGAAATACAAGTAAATAAACAACAATTTATATATAAAGATCCTTCAACAGTATTACTGTATACAGATGGAATTATAGAATTAATCACTCCAGTTGTTAATGAAGGAATAAAGGAATTAGAAAATATATTGACTGCAAATCCAAATAATGGTGGGCTAATCGAAGAAATACAGAGGAAGTACGTCAATGGGAAAGCCCTGAAGGATGATGTTTGTTTGATTTCGATAAATGTAAAATAAATTGAGAAAAAGTCCCAAAAGGGGGACTTTTTCCAGTTAACTATTCTGATAATGTAATCGACACAGTTTCTTGTTTCTGATTAAATAGTAGTTTTTCAGCTGGCAGTTGGCTACCGTTGATCGAAATATTCATTATAGGATTTGCGTGGTGGATAACAAATGTCCATTGTTCCCAGCTTGGTTTATAAGTTGAAATGAGATTTTTGATTGAAATTTCCATGTTATTTTCGGAATAATGACAGCTGATTTCTTTTAGTAAATAAGCGTCATCTTGATAAGCAAATGTTTCCCCATCGTCATCATATAACGTGTATGTACTTTCACCTTTGTCGTGAGGATAGAGGTGAATTTGCATATTCGTTTCAGGTACCATCGTTGATTGCTTGATTGCACCATGGGCAATCATCGTGCCTCTTTTTATATAAATCGGCAATGTTTCAAGAGGTGCTTCTACTAAGATATGCTTTCTTCCTGAAGTAATTTCGTCAGTCCAGTAGTTGACCCAATTACCTTCTGGTAAATAAACAACACGATTGTTTGTGTCTGGTTTCATAATTGGAGCGATAAGAACATTTTCACCAATTAAAAATTGATCGAACAGGTTACTGACATTTGGGTCATCTGGATATTCCAAGAACAATGGCCGCATTACTGGTATTCCTGTTTTGCTTGCTTCCATAAATAGCGTATAGAAGTGAGGGAGCCATTGGTAACGCAAATCAATGTATTTTTTTATGATTTGTTCGTATTTTTCTCCAAAAGCCCATGGCTCTTGATCAACTGAATCTAGGGCATTATGGTTGCGGAAAAAAGGTGTAAAAGCACCAACCTGCATCCATCGTGTTAATAACTGGCCATTCGCATCGTGAGCGAAACCACCAACATCTGGCCCGCAAAATGGGATTCCGGATACACCAAGATTCATACACATCGGCAATGACATCTCTAGGTGCTCCCAAAAGCTGCGATTATCCCCAGTCCAAACGGCTGCGTATCTTTGGATGCCACTAAAGCCTGCGCGGGTTAAGAGGAAAGGACGCTTTCCTTGCAATTGTTTTACGAGACTATCATAAGTTGCTTTCCCCATTAACAAACCATAAATATTATGAAGCTCTTCATGTGTTTTTAAGTCACTGTCATTATCATGAATGACTTCGAGATCCATCGTTTTTGTTTCGTTAAAGACTGCGGGTTCGTTCATATCATTCCAGATGCCTTCGATGCCTAACTCCGTATAAAATGAATGCTTTTCACCCCACCATTTTCTTGTTTCAGTTTTTGTAAAATCAGGAAAGGCACTCACACCTGGCCATACTTCACCCAAATAAAGCTCGCCTTCTAAATATTTGCAAAAATGGTCTTTGAGGGCCCCCTCTCTGTAAATAGGATAGGACGGGTCTTTTTTTACCCCGGGATCGACAATTGGCACTGCATGGATGCCAGCTGCTTTTAAGTCTTCTACCAGTTTTTTTGGATTTGGAAAAGCGCTGTAATCAAATGTAAAAACACGAAATCCATCCATATAATGAATATCAAAGTAAATCGCATCAATTGGAATTTGTTTCTCGATAAATGTATCTGCCAGTTTTCGGACTTCGTGCTCGGATTTGTAGCTATATTTTGATTGGTGATAGCCTAACGCCCATTTAGGCGGCAGTGGCATCCTTCCAGTCAAGTCTGTATATTGTTCAATCACATTTTTTGGCGTCGGTCCGGCTAAAACATAATAGTCAAGTTGACCGCCTTCAGCAGAAAATGAATAAGCATTTTTATTTTCGTATGATTGTAAGTCAAATGTCGTTTTCCATGTATTATCAAAAAAAATACCATGGGCTTTGCCATTCCTTACTGTCATGAAATAAGGAATGGATTGGTATAATGCATCTGTTTCGGGATTGTGGGGTAAAAAAACATCAGAATTCCACATCGTCATTTTTTCCCCACGTTTATCGAGGAACCCTGTTTTTTCACCAAATCCATAAAAGTGGTCATCATCGTCCATTGCTTTAAAACAAACGACTTGATTTGCACTTGTGTATCCCATCCCTAATACGGTTGTTTCCGCTAGGAGGGTTGACCCGTTTTCATCTTTTATCTGAATACGTAATGGTGATTTTTGCAGTTCAACCGTTAGTTTTGAAGAAGCTATTACGATTTTGTTTTGATGCTCCTCAGTGATGATGTTTACATTTTCTCGATTTTTAACTAAAGCCACACTGCTTTTTAAAGAAGGTTTTGAATTAGGATTCATAATAATTCTAACAATATCTTCACTAAAGAAAAGAATACTAACAAAACCATTTTCACATGTAAAATGATAAATTTGGTTAGATTGTTCGAATGAGCAGATTGCTCCAATATCATGAAAAGTTACCTTACGCTTGTATTCTTTTGAATTAGGGTGTATAGCAAAGCTTGAATCTTGTAACATAGTGATAACCCCCAATAAGATAATGATTACCTATGGAGTATTTTACCATAACTTGCAATTGGGGCGCTGGCTTTTCTGGTGGTAGGTGACTGACCCTGCTTATGGTCAGTTGTGATCGTGTTAATATTATCCAAATTTTAACAGAATTTTGTTGTTAATATTGCTACAATTATCATAGTTGCATATTGTGAGGGCGGTTGGTTGTTGTTCTTCTTTCCGTTTTAGGAAAGGAGGTGATAACCATGGAAACATTTCTTGAAATTCTTCGAGAAGTTCTGAAAGGGATTATGCGCGAAATTAGTGCCTACTTCTTTCGGAAAAACTTTCTAGAATACAAGAAAACCACCTCACGCCGTAGGAAGCAAAGGGGTGGTTCTCCAAAATAAACCAAATATTTAACAACCACCACCCTGACGGTAGCAGCTATTAGAGAAGTGTATCCAGCACTTCTCTTTTTTATTATAGCATCATTATACATGAAATTATTCCTAATTCAAAGTTTTTAATAAGGTAGCAAAGGATAATAGGAATTTTTGTATTAATAATTCAGTTTTGCATTAGGGGCATTGAAATACTTTGGAGCCGTATTAATTAATATCGAAACAAAAATGGCACTTAAAACAAACGCTGGCAGCATGAAAGTACCGTTATACACTAGCGAGTAAAGCGCTGCTGGTGTTCCTTCTGGTGCATATTCCGCAAAAAAGACAATCCCAGCGATTACATGGGCAGCATAGCGCAAAGCACTTCCTAATAATGTTCCTAAAATGACATAAGTGATGACTTTGCTTTTAGAACGTTCGTTAATAGCTTGTTGAATTTGTTTCATGAACACACCTGCTAGACCGACAACTGTAAAAGCAATGAAGTAATCTAAAAGTCCTTGGACAGGATGAGCAATATAGGCTTGCCCAGTTACTACTTGAAGTCCACCAAGCAATAATCCTGAAAGTAATCCACCTTTCAAGCCCCATCTAAAGGCAATTAAAAAAACCGGCACCATTGCAATTGAGATTGAACCGCCCTGTGGCCAAATTTTAAGTCCTACCATATGCGCCAATAAATCGAAAACATATGCTAAGGCTGAAAATAAAGCAACTTCAACTAAAAACAATGTTTTGCTTCTATTCATGATGAAAAAATACCTCCTTGGTGAAATAAATTAAAAAAGGCTACCCATTGGGTAGCCAGTTCGAAGCGCAATAAGTATGATGACATTTAACATTAAATGCTTCATTCCTACGCTGGCATTACCCAGATCAGGTTTGAGGGTCGATACAGACTAGTATCCTCTCAGCCAAGTTCCCTTAGCTCCCCTTATTTAATAAGTTTACTATAGCATTAGTTTAATTGTTTGTAAATCAATCGAGCTTAAAGGAAATGCCTTTTGCTTTATCATAAAATAACGAAAACAATATAATGTTTGTGTTACAATCAATTTAAAAAAGTATATTTCGGCAGAAAATATAGTAGGAGTTGATTTTATGAAAGCAATTATAGGATTATTCATAATCACAGCAATGATGATAACAGCAGGGTGTTCGGGGGGGAATCAATCCGACACTTCATCACAAAAGCCTGCCATTACAAGTATTGATGAAAGTGCTTATACGAATGTTGATGTAAACGAAGCGGCAAAGCTTATCGAACAAGGAATTACGATTGTTGATGTCCGTACTCCTGAGGAGTATAACGCAGGCCATATTCCGAACGCACTTTTAATCCCGTTGCAGGAACTTGAAGCACGTATAGATGAATTCTCAGCGGACGAGCAATATTTAATCGTTTGTCGTTCCGGAAATCGCTCAGCTCAAGCAAGTGAAATTTTAACGAAAAATGGCATGAAGCATATTTATAATATGACCGGCGGGATGATTGAGTGGACAGGGGAAGTTGTAACAGGGTAGAGTGCAGGGGGTATCCACCAGAAAATTCATAAAGTAGATTTTGTACGATTTTTCGATTAAACTTATTATTGAGAAATAAAATTGAAAAGGAGTTTACAATGATTTCATTAAAATCAAAAAGAGAAATAGAACTAATGCATGAAGCCGGGAAAATATTAGCTAAATGTCATCTTGAAATTGCTAAAATGTTAAAACCAGGTGTGACAACACATGAAATAGATTGTTTTGTTGAAGAGTTTCTAGAAAAGCATGGGGCAACACCTGAGCAAAAAGGCTATCAAGGCTACCAATTTGCAACATGTGCTTCGGTCAATGATGAAATTTGCCATGGTTTCCCGCGCAAGGAGCCGTTAAAAAGTGGCGATATCGTAACGATTGATATGGTTGTTAATCTTAATGGGGCTCTTGCTGATTCTGCTTGGACTTATCAAGTTGGTGAGGCTACTCAAGAAACAACGAAGCTTTTAGATGTTACGAAAAAGGCACTATACCTTGGGATTGAGCAAGCTGTTGTTGGCAACCGCGTTGGTGATATTGGCCACGCAATCCAAACGTTTGTGGAAGCGGAAGGATTTTCAGTTGTTCGTGAATTTACGGGCCATGGCATTGGCCCGACGATTCATGAAGATCCAATGGTTTTACATTACGGCGAAAAAGGCAAAGGTTTAAGGCTTAAAGAGGGCATGGTTATTACGATTGAGCCGATGGTGAATGTCGGTGAATGGAAAAGTAAAATGGATGATAATAAATGGACGGCGCGTACAATCGATGGCAAATTATCTGCACAATATGAGCATACAATTGCGATTACAAAAGATGGCCCAATCATCCTAACGGATCAAGAGAACATGTAAGAAAAGGCGGGGAAAATCCCGCCTTTTCTTATGAATTAAATTGTCCATTACATTATCAAGTAGATTATTGTTGAAGATTACCTAACTTTATTTAGAATTATAAATACATAGTACAGAGTATACATCATAATTTTGTAACATTAATGGGGGAAAAGCGATGCGTTCACGAACAAAAAAAGCCACTACAGCCATCTGTTTATCATTATCGCTATCATTCATAATAGGCTGTAAGGCAGAGCAAATACAGACGACAGAAGAAATAAAGACTGTGAAAGTAGAAACTGTAAAAAGGGAAACAGGGGCAGAGTATTCAAGACTGTCAGGTACACTTGCAGCTAAAGAAGAAACATTCCTTTCATTTGAAGTTGGCGGAGTGATTGCTTCGCTTCGCTTTGACGAGGGACAATTTGTAAAAGCAGGCGATGTGCTGGCAATAATGGATGGGCGTGATTACGAGCTTCAGCTAGAAAAAGCAAACGCTGCTATTCAATCAGCAAACGCTAGTTTAGGAGCGGCACAAGCTAGTTTAGAAGAGGCGGTAAATGGGGCACGCAGGCAGGAAAGAATACAGGCGAAGCTAGCGGTAGACAGGGCGGAGGAAGTCTATAAAAATGCCAATGCTGATTATGAACGGATGAAAAGGTTGTTCGAATCAGGTGCGATTTCTGAGCAAGCGCTTGAAGGGGCTAAGGTAAACTACATAAACGCTGAAACAAGCTATGAAAATGCAAAACAAGCGTACTCTCTTATTGAGGAAGGAGTTCGTCCGGAAAAAGAAAAGCAAATAAAAGCAGCCGTAAACCAAGCGGAAGCAGGCCTTCGGAATGCCGAGGTAACGAAACAACAAGCTGAGTTGGCATTGGAAAAAACAACTTTAAAAGCACCGTTTTCAGGTGTTATCGTAGCAAAACTAGCATCAAACGGGCAGTTAGTTAGCCCTGGTGTCCCTATTTATAAAGTAGCACAAATTGACACTTTAAAAATGCTGCTTCCCGTCCCAGATTACCAAATTGGAGACTGGAATGTTGGGAAAGAGGTCAATCTTGAATTATATGGTGAGAGGAAGCAAGGAAAAGTTGTCAATGTTTTTCCAGCAACAAATGAGAAAACAGGAACGATTAGTGTGGAAGTAGAGATTCCAAACAATGACCACAAGTGGTTCCCTGGTCAAGTTGTCAAAGCGGAAGCTGTGTTGAGTGAAAAGTTGGGGATTTTTATACCAGTTGAAGCAGTTATAAGTACAGGTACAAATAGCAATCCATCTGTATTTTTATTGAAGGATGGCAAAGTGGTTAAAACGGAAGTAACTATAGGGACGTTACTTGATAATAAGTTGGAAATCACTTCAGGTCTTGCTGAAAATGACAAAATAATTATAAAAGGCGCTGACCGTTTATTTGATGGCGATGAAGTGGTAGTTGAAACAGATGAAGGGACGAAAAAACAATGATAGCCTATACAATTAAAAAGCAAAAAATAACATTGCTGTTTTTTGTAATGGTTGTTATCATTGGTTTTTTGAGTTTTTTCCAGCTTCCAAAACAAGAAATGCCAGACATTGTTGTGAATGTGGCAATGGTAACAACCACTTACCCTGGTGCATCACCTGAAAAAGTTGAGCACAATGTAACGAATATTATTGAAGAAAAAATTAATGAAATCGAAGATCTTAAATCAATTGAATCAACTTCTGTGCTCGGTCGTTCTGTTATTATAGTTGAGGCCAATGCAGATGTAGACCCAAAACAGAAATGGGATGAGCTCCGCAAAAAGGTGAAAGATGCTGAAAAAGATTTGCCAGAGGATGTTATCCTCCCTGTCATTAATGATGACCTAAACCGTTCGTTTATCCAATCTTTCAATATTACGGCACCAACGACAGATGATCTTTATAGTTTGCGAGACAAAATGGAGGATTGGAAACAAAAGCTTAAGGCCATCCCAAATGTGGCTGAAGTACAAATCGAAGGTATTCCTGAAAAAGAGGTACGAATTGAAATCGACTTTGAGAGATTAGCTGCCTACCAATTATCATGGACGCAAGTAGTCAATGCTATTAAGCAAGAAAACGAGAAAATTCCATTAGGAAACCTAGATATTGGTGAACGGACTTATCAATTAAAACTGCCGGAAAAATATCCTGTTCATGATTTGGAAAATGTCATCATTACAAGGACTTCCCAGGGGTTTCCTGTCTATCTTCGCGACATTGGCACTGTTCAATTAGCAACTGAAAAAGCTGAGTATTTTGCTTATCATAATGGTGTGCCAGCGATTTCGATTAATATAAATGGCGAGATTGGCAGCGATGTACCCGCCATCCAACAAGAAATTGATAAAGTGGTCAATCGGCTTTCAAAGGATTTACCAGAATGGGCTGAGGTCCATTCAATTTTTTCACAAAATGAAAGAGTGAAAGAATTATTCGGTGAACTTGGCAGGGAAATGTTCATTGCCATTGCTGCGGTATTATTTGTCTGTACCTTAGGCTTAAATTTGTCATCATCGATTGTTGTTGCCTTGGCTATTCCGATTTCTCTTGCATTAGGATTAATGTTTTTGCCATCATTAAATATTACCTTAAATCAAATGACATTAGTTGGTTTAATTATTGTGCTTGGAATTTTAGTAGATGATGCTGTTGTTGTCAATGATAATATTGAACGACGTTTATCGTCGCTTGGGGAGCCGCCAGAAAAAGCAGCGGTTGAAGGTGCAAAAGAAGTTTCTATTTCGATTATAACGGCGACATTTGCAACCATTGCTTCATTTGCACCATTATTATTTTTACAAGGAAATGTCGGCTTCTTTATTCGGCCCGTTCCGACCATCATTTCGCTGACGATGCTCGCTTCGATGGTGATGTCATTAACAATCGTGCCGATATATAGACGCTGGCGTGAGACGCGAAATCTGCTAAAAAATAAAATCAAAGAATCTACAGAAAAACGGTATGCAGGTTTACTTGGAAAACCTTTACTCCGTTTGACGAATTGGTATTCGAAACGATTGATGCCAAGAATTTTAAACCACCCGAAAATGACGAGTATCATTGGCGTGGTCATTGGTTCATTTGCTTACTTTTTAATACCATTGATTCCAATTGATCTTTTTCCAACTGATAACCGCCCAGAATTACTTGTTGATATTAGGATGCCAACTGGTCATAACATTAAGGCAACAAATCAAATGGTCGATGATGTAACTGAGTTTCTCCTCAACAAAGATGAGGTTAAAACGGTTGCTTCCTATGCAGGTGGTAGCGCCCCGAAAATGTTTATGGGTGATACAAGTGCTGGTGAAGGGATTGAGGTTGGTCAACTTGTTGTCATTCTAGATGAAGCGAAAAGGATGCCGAAGGATATTGAGCTTGAGTGGACAGAAGACTTTAAAAAACAATTTCTAGGTGTCATGATTACACCGAAAATTCTTGTAACAGGTCCACCAGTAGGAAAACCAGTTGAAGTGCAAGTATTTGGTGAAGATAGTAACGAACTACGCAAAATTTCAGAGCAAATCAAGGAGCAAATTGCAGCTTTAAGTGGAACGTATAATATTATCGATTCATTTGGGATTGACCGTTATGCCCTTGATTTTCAAGTGAATAAAGAGCTAATGGACGAAAAGCTTGTGACATATAATGATTTATCGAAAACGTTGCGCCTTGTTGGAGAAGGGATTACCGTTTCTGAATTTGATGATGGTAAAGACTTAATTGATATTCAGCTTTATGCAAGTAATCATAAGGATGAGCCGCAAGCAATTTTTGATAAATTATATGTGCCCAATTTAGCAGGGCAGCAAGTGCCATTAACAGAGCTTGTAGAAATTAAACCATCCTTTGAGGCACGGGCGATTGTTCATCAAGACTTGGCACGGGTTGTTTTTATTTACAGTGATCTTCGCAACCGTACAGCAACAGAGGTTATGAAAGAGCTAAAGCCGAAGTTGGAAAAAATGAATTTGCCAGAAGGTTATAGCTGGAAAATTGGCGGAGAAACATCAGAGCAAACGGATATTTTTATTGATATGGGTAAGCTTTCAATAGCTGTATTATTTATTATCATTATTTTAATTGCGATGCAGTTTTACTCATTGTCATTGCCGCTGTTAGTTATGAGCACAGTTTATTTGGCTTTTGCCGGAAGCTTAATTGGCTTGTTTATTACACAAACACCGCTCGGATTTATGACGATGATGGGGGCCATCTCCCTTTCAGGGATTGTAGTCCGAAATGGAATCGTTCTGATTGAATTTATTGAACATGCACGGCGTGAAGGAATGCCGTTAAAGGAAGCTGTTATTGGAGCTGGGGAAGCACGTTTACGCCCAATTTTGTTGACATCATCAACAGCAGTAGCAGGCTTAACACCTTTAGCAATCTCACATGACCCATTATTTTCGCCAATGGCGATGACGATCATCTCTGGTCTGATTTTTTCCACAGTATTAACGCTTGTGCTTGTGCCATCTTTATATACGGTATTGGCCAATTATAAAGAGAAAAGAGCTTTAAAGAGGACCATGAAACAAAATCATGGTGCGATGCCAGTTGATGGTGCCTAAGGAGGCAAAAAGAAAAGGGGCGTTCCAAATCGATGTTTCGACTTTTGGATGGCCCCTTTTTTTGCTTACGCTGCACCAAATAATCCTTTTAACCAATTTAAAAATGAAATAAGACCGTCAATAATATTTCTCATAATCCCTTTTGTCCGTTCATCTTGCATAAATTCCTTCAGGCGGTCTTTGACATAGACTAAGTCATTTTTCACTTGGTTCCAATCAATGTCCATATTTTTCATTTTGTTAAATAAATCAATTAAGCCTTGTTTCTCAGAACCTGTAAGCTGAATGCCAAGCTCTGCTGCAACGCGGTCGATTAGAGCGGATACTTGATCATCTGTTATATTTGGATTTTTGGCGATTTCATCCTTAATTCTCGCAAACAATGCTGTTGCTTGATCGGCACCAATTCGCTCACCTAACTGAGCTGTTCTTACCATTTCTTCGTTGGCAATCTGTTTTTGTTCTTCAGGAATAACCTTTTCGCCAGAGACTTCATATGCTTTCAAAATGCCTGTTAGTCCAGCTGTTCCCGAAACTTCAAACGGCGCCGTTACATATATATCAGCATCTTTAACACCAGCTGTGATTAATGAGTTCGCAAACATATCCTTTGTGACCCATGAAATGTTATGTGTTTCCACATTTAAACCAGAGCCCGCTTCTTTCAAAGTAATTTTTGCCGACGAAAGAGCTTTTGAGCCAATTTGCGCTTTACTTATATATTTCCCTAAGTATTGATGTTCTTCGGCATTGCTGACGGTGACAATTGTATCACCTTCTTTAGCACCCATTTCCTGTTTAATCGCCTCTTGTTGGTCCGCGGTTAAGCTTTCGCCAAGTGTAATAATAACATCACCAGGCTGTGCATCAGCATAACTTATCTCTGAAGGCAGTACGAAACTAAATAATAGTAGCAACCATCCGATGATGATTTGTTTTTTCATCTAGAAAAAAATCCTCCTTTATTTTACGCGAAAATTTCTGTCCATTCATCTTTATGGGAAAGCATTTTTTGGGCAATTTCTTTAGCGCCCTCTAAGCTATGGCTCGCTGCCCAGCCGCACTGGATTTCATTACAGGCAGGAACTTCTGTTGCTGCTAAAACATCATGTAATGTTTTTTCTAAAACTTCAAGAATTTCTTCATAATTAGAGTGGTTGATGACTTGTAAGTAAAAGCCAGTTTGGCAGCCCATTGGTCCGATATCAAGAACACAATCAAGGTGATTACGAATAAATTCGGCCATCATATGTTCTAAAGAGTGAAGTGACGGCATTTCCATATGCTCTTTGTTAGGCTGGCAAAAACGAATATCGTATTTGTATACTTTATCGCCATTTGCTCCCTCTGTTGTTCCAACCAAACGGACATATGGTGCTTTTACTTTTGTGTGGTCAAGGTTGAAGCTTTCTACATTCATTTTTTTCATAAAAAATTACCTCCTATCGTTTCCTAAAGTGTATGGACAATCCATTATATTATAGAGAGCAAGTATGTATGCGGATATGAATCCAACGCATTCCCTATTATAGCATGTTTTGCCCCTTAATTAGCAATTTACATATACTCAATATTACATAAATGCCTCCATTTTTTAGGTGATAACATGTTTTTTGCCAGCGGCAAGGCATAGATTATAGTGGAAGGGATGGGATTTTTTTATGAAAACAAATAGGCCATTAATTATTGCCCACCGTGGTGCATCTGGGGAGGCTCCAGAAAATACGCTGGCAGCGTTTCAATTAGCAGTAAAAAAGGGGTGTGATGCTATTGAATTAGATATTCACTTAACTAAAGATGGGAAGTTAGCGGTTATTCATGATGACAACATAAATAGGACGACAAATGGTGTAGGGTTGGTAAGAGAAATGACCGCTACCGAGTTAAAAAAATACGATGCTGGTAGCTGGTTTGACCGAAAATTTAAAGGTGAGAGGATTCCGTTATTGGAGGAAGTCTTTGAGATTGTACCAAGAGAAATCATAATAAATATAGAAATTAAAAATACTCCATTTTATTATGATGGCATCGAAGAAAAGCTTCACGACTTTTTAGTTAAAAGAAACCGAATGAACCAAGTGTTTGTTTCATCTTTTGATTATTTATGTCTATATCGCTTAAAAAAGCTAAATAATGATATAAAAATTGGGTTGTTGTATTATGAGGATTTCAATGATTATCTAGGTTGGGCTAATCATTTTGGTCTTCCAGTAGATGTATTACAGCCTCATTTTCAATCGATTCGGGAACATGATGTTCGCATTGCCATTGAAAATGGGTTGAAGATCATTCCGTGGACTGTAAATTCAAAAAGTAATATGGAAAAAATGATTTGTTACGGTGTAAGCGGGATTGTTACGAACTATCCAGGGAGGTTGAAGGCATTATTGGATGGAAAATGAATGCCCTCAACCTAGAAAACTTAATGAGAAGCTTCGAGTTTTTCGGTTTGCTTTTCGTGGTTCATCCCCGGCGGTGTTTTTTTAATAAAGACGCCAGCTGTAATGAGTACGCCTGTTATTGTAATTGCACCACCAATAAACTGGGAAGATGTTACTGTTTCGCCAAGAAAAGTGGTCGCAAAGATTGATGCAAAAATGGGCATAAGGTTTAAGAATGGCGATGCTTTTCCAGGACCTAAATCGGCAACAGCTTTGTTCCAACTTAAAAATGCTACTACAGATGCGAAAATTCCAATGTATAAAAACCCGGCGATACTTTTTGCGGAAATTACGATTGGTTTACCAATGATCCATTCGTAGGCTGCAAATGGTGCAAGGATAAAAACCCCGATTATGATTGTTACTAAGAAGACACCAGCTGCTGGAAATTTAGCAGCATTTTTCTTGACGATAACGGAGTAAATAGACCATGATATAATCGCTATAATCATCCAGAGTTCACCCTTATTAATTGTAAAGGTTAAAAGGGTTTCAATTGAGCCGCGGCTAACAATCCAAATGACGCCGAAAATAGAAAAAACAATCCCAATTATATGCCTTTTTTGGACTTTTTCTTTTAAAAATAAAAAGGAAAGCAGCATGATGATTGCTGGTGTTGTTGCATTCATAAGAACAGCATTAATCGATGTAGTGTAGTGAACGGCAATATACAAAAGCGTATTAAAGCCTACAATTCCTGTTAAAGACATCCAAAATAATGTTTTCCATTCCTTCATCCAAAGATTTTTGTTAGCAAGCAATTCACTTTTAGCAAAAGGCAATAAAAATAAAAAAGCGACAACCCAGCGAATGAAAGCTAAAGTAAAAGGTGGCACAGTTTCGGCAAAGCCTCTCCCAATTACAAAATTTCCACCCCATAGTAACGTTGCAATGACTAATAAAAAATACGGTGACTTCCAGTTCATCTTCCCTCACCCCTTAAAACTTAGTATAACATTTTCATCAGAGGGGTGGGGTTCATTGTTATATTGTGGTTTTGTAAAAAAAATTGTTACAAAATAGCAAATTTGAAGGGAAATGGTGGGTGAAAATCTAACTATATTATATAGGTTAAATTAACCAATTGTAATAAGGGACATGTTATGTGACGAGGCCTTTACAAAATAACATTCGGCAAAGGGAGGATTTATACATGAGCTGGAAAGAACAGTATGAAAGATGGGCTAATTTTGAAAACTTGGAACAGGAGCTTAAACAAATTTTACAGGATAAAAAAACTGATGAAAAATGGCTAGAGGATAGCTTTTATAAAAATTTAGAGTTTGGAACGGGCGGTATGCGCGGGGAAATTGGCCCTGGAACGAACCGCATGAATGTATATACAATCCGGAAAGCAGCAGAAGGTCTAGCACGATATATAGAAGCGAATGGGGAGGAAGCAAAAGCTCGCGGTGTCGTAATTGCTTATGATTGCCGCCATAAATCACCTGAGTTTGCAATGGAGGCTGCAAAAACATTAGGTTGCCACGGTATTCAGACGTATGTTTTTGACGAACTGCGGCCAACACCGGAGCTATCTTTTGCAGTCCGCTATTTGCATGCTTACGCTGGAATCGTGATTACTGCGAGTCATAATCCGCCAGAATATAACGGCTTCAAAGTCTATGGCCCAGATGGCTGCCAATTGCCTCCGAAAGCGGCCGATCAAGTCATTGAAAAAGTAAATGAAGTTGACAATGAATTAACGATAGAAGTAGCTACTGAGGAATTATTAAAGGAAAAGGGGCTATTACATATAATCGGTGAAAATATTGATAAAGTCTATATTGAGCGGGTCAAAACGATTTCACTGAATCCAAAGTTGTTTGCAGAAAATAATGTGAAGGTTGTTTTTACACCATTACATGGTACAGCGAATAAGCCGGTGCGGGCAGGACTTGAAGCATTAGGCTTTAAAAATGTCACAATTGTAAAAGAACAAGAGCTTCCTGATGCGAATTTCTCAACAGTGAAATCACCAAATCCGGAAGAACATGCAGCCTTTGAATTAGCGATTCGTGAAGGGACTAAGGTTGATGCAGATTTATTAATCGGCACTGACCCAGACGCTGACCGCCTAGGCATCGCTGTTAAAAATAGTGCTGGCGACTATGAAATTTTAACGGGCAATCAAACAGGGGGAATCCTGCTTCATTATTTATTATCGGAGAAAAAGGAGCAGGGAATTTTACCTGCTAATGGCGTCGTTTTAAAAACAATTGTAACATCTGAGTTTGGGCGCGCCATTGCTGATGATTTTGGGCTTGATACAATTGATACGTTAACTGGCTTCAAATTTATCGGCGAAAAAATTAAAGAATATGAGGAAAGTGGAGAGTATGTATTTCAATTTGGCTATGAAGAAAGCTATGGATACCTAATCGGCGACTTCGCAAGGGATAAAGATGCTGTGCAGGCAGCGATTTTAGCTGTTGAGGTTGCAGCCTTCTATAAAAAACAAGGAAAAACTTTATATGATGCACTTCTTGACCTGTATGCCAAGTATGGCTATTATCGTGAAGGATTAAAATCATTAACATTAAAAGGAAAAGAAGGAGCAGAGCAAATCGAAGAACTTCTTGCGGAGTTCCGTAAAAATCCACCTATTAAGATGGGCAATTTACAAGTCGTGCAAATGGAGGATTATTTACGTAGCGAGAAACAAGTCGTCGGAGCTGGTAGCGTAGAAACAATCAACTTGCCAAAATCAAACGTACTAAAGTATTTCCTTGAGGATGGCTCATGGTTTTGTTTGCGACCATCTGGAACAGAGCCGAAAGTTAAATTTTACTTTGGTGTAAAAGGTGTCTCATTAGAGGACAGCGAAGAAAAATTAACGAATATTAGCGCTGATTTAATGAACCAAATTGATCAATTACTTGTTGCAAAATAATAAGGAGAAGCTAAAAGCCCACAATGTTGTGCATTGTGGGCTTTCATCTGCAAGCCATCTTCGTTTTTGTCCGAAAGTCGGTGTTTATTGTCCAACTTCATGTATTTATTGTCTGTAAAAAATTTTATTGTCCGGAAACCAGCATTTATTGTCCGATTGCCGTATATTTCCAATTGAAACGCCGTAAGACAGGGTATTCTTATTAGTGGTGCTTAATCGTATACGTCCCATCTTCGGTTTTTATCGAAATATGATTTGGCTGTACATGTGTATGGAGCTTATTTGTTAATGGTATTTCATACGTTTCATACGGAATTTCCCTGTACTGGGCGTTATCTGTCCCGATTCTTCCTTTTCCATGCAGCTGTAGAACATAGGGAGAGACATAACCATCTATCGTTTTTGGTCTTTCATGAAGATTAGCTCCGCTTAGTGTCAGCGCCGTTTCATCAATATCACGATTTACTTCTTTTGTTATATGGACTAATTTTCCATTCAACTTGTTCAATGCATCCTGTAGTTGAAGATCATCTTCTGTTGGTTTTCTTTCCATTTTATTTAAATATAGCCCCTTCCTAACTATTTCCTTGCATATATATATAAAGTCTAATCATACTATTACTAGCCATAAATGGTAGAAGACGCTGGTTGTGTTGATAATGCATGGTCCACATACGTAAGCAATTGATAGGCCTTGTTCTCGATGATTGAATAATCTCGACTGAAATTACAGGCATGCAAAAATTGCTCGATTTTTTTTGATAGAAAATCATCTTTCGTACGGACCATTAAAATCAACAAATTATCCCACTCTCCGCGATTCATATAAAACAATGCTTTATCATAATCAACAGCAGTCATTCTCATTCCCCTTTCGAAGAATTGAATTTAGTTTATGACAAAAACAAAGTTTTACACTTTAGTTTGTACAGTAAATAATTACAGTAATGTATACAAAGGTGGGGTTATCAATGGGAGCAATTGAACGTGAAGGATATGTATTTCATATAGAATTTAGTCAAATTACAAAAACAGCAGCAATCCATGTAACAAAAGAAGGCGATTTTGTTACAGAATTAACCTTCCCTTTTGAAGGAAATGAACCAACACAGGAGCATATAGACAATAAAATAGAGGATTATTTAAATTTAAATATGAAGGAATGGTGATGAAATATTTTTCACCTTTCCTCATTGTTCTTCGCCCTCTTCAATTTTCTTGTCTTCATCTATCCTACTTAAAAACGGGATTGCTTTACTATTCATCACAAACCATATAAGAATTGGACCTAAAACATTAAAAGCAAAAACGCCAATCACAATAGTCCAAATAAATGGTGTTGTATTCAAAACATTCACATAGAACCATGAATGATAAAAATCCATCGATAATCGCCCTTCCCGATCTTATTTTCCCGTTCAGCAATAATCTGTAATTTTACCTCCCTATTTTCTCCTTTCGCACAATATTTAATCCAGACATTGAATAAAACACGATTGTAAAGGAAAGAAAATAATAGGAAGGTGTGAAGGGGTACCGTATATGGAAAATAGAATGAAAGAGAAGCTCCAAAAACAACTTGTAGAAAATATTGATAAAAATATCGCAACAATAAACGATATCCTTGGTGAAAATACAGATTTGGCACAAAAGGATTTTGTATTTCATGCTCAAACTGATATTAAAATGGTTTGTTTTTATATTGATGGTTTAACGAATACACAAGAAATTGAAGGAGTGCTTAATTCCTTCTTTTTTAAGGCTCCAGAACTAATTGTAAATAGTAATGTTGGTCCAATAAAACAAGATATTGCTAAAAAAATAACAGAAAATCTAATTACCCACCCTTCTGCAATAATCATAAAAACAGTAAAAGAAGTTATAAATGAAATTTTAATGGGTAATACTATATTTTTTATTGAATGCTGTAAAGAAGCAATTATGATTTCTTCAAAAGGCTGGGATACGCGTTCGGTAGAAGAGCCTGCAACAGAACAAGTTGTAAGAGGACCAAGGGACGGATTCACTGAAAATGTAAGATCAAATACCGCATTAGTTCGCCGCCGTATCCGTGATCCATTATTCCGAATAGAAAGTATGAAAATTGGTACAAAATCTAAAACAGATATTAATATCGCTTATTTAAAAGGGACTGTGAAAGAGGATATTCTTCAAGAGGTTAAAAGTAGACTGAAAAAAATAAAAATTGATGCCGTATTAGAAAGCGGCTACATCGAAGAACTTATTGAAGATGCTCCACTTTCACCCTTTCCCACTGTTCAAAGTACAGAACGTCCTGATAAGGTGGCAGCAGCTCTTCTTGAGGGTAGGATTGCCATTTTTGTTGATAATACGCCATTTGTCTTAATTGTGCCTTCTTATTTTTGGCAGTTTTTGCAAGCTAGTGATGATTATTATTCAAGATTTTATACAGGTACTTTTTACAGGGTGATCCGCTATATTGCGTTTGTTTTAAGCCTAACCTTACCGTCTATATATGTCATGCTTGTAAGCTTTCATCAAGAAATGATACCTACCCCATTGGCGCTGACGATTGCTTCCGGTCGTGAGATTGTTCCATATCCAGTGCTTTTAGAAGCAATCATTATGGAGATTGCATTTGAACTTATGCGTGAAGCGGGTTTACGGATGCCAAAGCCTGTTGGGCAGGCTGTTAGTATTGTTGGGTCTTTAATCATTGGGCAAGCAGCTGTACAGGCTGGGCTTGTGTCACCTTTTATGGTTATTGTTGTTGCCTTAACGGGCATTGCTTCTTTTGCAATTCCAAACTATTCGGCATCATTTTCAATCCGGGTCATCCGTTTTCCGTTGTTGATTGCATCAGGAACCATGGGTTTATTAGGTTTTGCTGCTACTTTCTTCATACTGGCTATTCATGCGATTTCCATTCGCTCTTTTGGGGAGCCGTATTTAGCACCGGCAACACCATTTAAACCATCAGATCAAAAAGATGCTATCTTCCGCTTTCCTTGGTGGAAAATGATTAGCCAGCCTGATTTAGCTGAGGGACAGGAAGACCGTGCAAAGGAAGAGCAAAAACCCCTGCCACCAAAAATTCAACAAGATAAGGCAAACAAAAAAGCGATGAAAGACGATAGCGTGAAGCAAGCAGAACAACAAAATGTAATTGAACAGAGTCGAGCACAATCCAAAAAAAGGTTTAGAAAACCGAAGAAACTGAAAGGAGAGAGCAACGAATGACAAAATATGTATTACTACCATTTGTTCTTGTTGTCATCTTCCTTTCAGGCTGTTCAGGTAAAAGAGAAATTAACGAATTAGCACTTGTAATGGCCGTTGGTATAGATAAAGTCGAAAATCAAAAAGAAGGGGAATCTAATCAATATGAGGTAACGGTTGAGGTTGCTCGTCCAGCTGATGCAAGGGGACAAACAGGGGCTCCAGCTGGGAATACCGGAGACCCTGTTTGGTCAGCATCAGCTCGAGGTAAAACAATATTTGAGGCGATCCGACACTTAGCTAGTTTCTCTACAAGAAAAGTGTTTTGGGCGCATAATTTTATTATCGTTGTAAACGAAGATGTGGCAAGAGATGGAATAAAAGATATTATTGATTTTTTTACAAGGAATCCAGAACTGCGGATGCGGACTTGGATTGCCATTACACCTGACAAAGCAAAGGATATCATTTCAACAATGACAGGATTGGAGGTCATTCCTGGGGAGGCTCTTGACAAACTTTATCGTTACACAGATATATCTGGGGCCGCCCCGAAAACGGAACTACTTGATGTTCAAGCGGCGTACCTTAGTGAAACAACACAGCCAATCATCGCGAGAATGCGGCTTATTGAGCGAGGCGTTTCAAATAAAAAACAAGGTCAAGCTGGTGCAATAAAGCAAGTAGAGTTGGAAGGAGCAGGCGTTTTTAAGGGTGACAAGCTCATTGGAACGTTGGACAGGGAGGAGGCAAAGGCAGCCGTTTTATTTATTGAAAAGGTAAAATCGCAAATCGTTGTTCTAACGTGCCCAAAGAATTCAGAGGAATTTATTACGGGAGAAATAGTTCATGACAGGTTCAATGTAGCGCCATCATATGTAAATGGTAAACCTGCTTTTATGGTTGACTTCAATGTATTTGTGAATGTAGTCGAAGCGGGCTGTCCGTTCTCCATTGCAAACCAGGAAGATGTAAGAACGCTTGAAAAAGGAATGGAGAATGAAATAAAGGGAAATATCGAAAAATTACTAAAAAAAGCACAACACGAGTATAATTCGGATTTCCTTGAGTTGGGGCAACGATTCAATAATAAGTTCCCTAGAGAGTGGAAGGACATTAAGAAAACATGGGATTCAACTTTTGCTGATGCAACGATAATAGTAAATGTTGATGCAAAAGTGAAAGGCGGAGTTTTATTATACACTCCAACCCGTTCCGGAAAATAATGAGGGATGAACGATGAGAGTTCAAATCACAAATGGAATGTTAATGGGATTAATCATTAACATGGTATACGCAAAAGCGATTGGTCTTACGCAGGGAAGTATGGCACGTGAAGTGGGGCGTGATATATGGCTTTCAACGATAATTTCGAGTGTAATCGCTGCTGTTTTTATCGTATTCATTGTTTTAATTATGCAGCGGATGCCTGAAGGCGATTTAATAGACCAAGGTAAGAAACTAATTGGCGTTTGGTTTGAAAAACTATTAGGGATTATCTTTTTTGTCTTTTTTCTAAGTTCGATTGGCCCAATTATGGCAACGTTTGTTTATCATTTAAAAGATTATTTTTTACCTGATGCACATACAAGTATTTTTATTGTTGTTGCTATAGTAGTAGGCTGCTATGCTATTTATTTTGGTATTGAAGTCATTTCCCGTATGGCGCTTGTCGGCGTTTTTTCTATTTTAAGCTTAAATATTTTATT
Organism: Bacillus sp. (in: firmicutes); assembly: GCA_012842745.1. NCBI lineage: Bacteria > Bacillati > Bacillota > Bacilli > Caryophanales > Bacillaceae > Bacillus > Bacillus sp. (in: firmicutes). The sequence continues at coordinate 58,618 of DUSF01000054.1, forward strand.
GTTACTTGGCTCATTGGAAAAGTTTGATATACGTGAGCTATTGCCGGTATTTGAGTCAGGAGTTGTGAATACTGCTGTGGCTGGTCGCCATTTGCTCGCTGATTGGACGATGGTGTTTATGATGGTAGCGCTTATTTTGCCAAATGTGAAAGGGATGAAGGTTTGGAAACGATCCAATTTGGCTGGTGTTCTATATGGGGCAGGATTTATTTTGATGTGGCCGATTGTTGAAACGGGTGTCTTGTCGGCGCATGTTGCTGGTGAGTATGTTGTATCATGCATGCAAATGGCAAGAAGCGCCCAAATTGGCCTATATATCCATCGTTATGAAATGATAATGGTTGCATTTTTTGCAATTTCCACTTTAATACAAATTATGATGAGCCTATATTGTTCATCCATTTCCTTACAAAAAGTGTTCGGGATGAAAAGCTATCGCCCCTTGATAATACCAGTAGGGCTTTTATTTGGAGGCTTCGGCTATTGGATTGTATTTGATCATGCCCGTGCGATGCGCTTTATTGAAAATGAGTGGATTGGCATTTCGTTATCAATAGCAATTTGTGTACCGTTATTTATTTGGTTGATTGGATTGGCTTTGAAGGAGCGGTTGTAATCGCTCTTTTTTTCTTGTTAATCGTACTACAAATTCCCTTTATGGGCGAATATTTTAAAAGAAAAAAAGAGGGTTTCCCCTCAAGCCAACTTCTTTATGGTGCTGGATCTAAATAATAAAAAATTATTATTATTAATATGAAATATAGGAATTGGCGGAATAATTTATTTATTGTACTTTTTCTAAGATTCTTTATCAAATCAACCACTTGTAAAATGATAAATGTTAGCCAAAGTAAAAAACGTAGAAAGTATGGAACTACTGATAAAGAACCTACTAAGAAAATAATTAAACCTAGTATATAAGCGTAAAGTAATCCTAAGCCTATATATATGATATTGCCTAAATTTTTTTTCATAATGCTATTCCTTAATTAAAATTCTTTGGTATATCCATGAGAAAATTTTGTTCTGATGATTTATATTTGTATGTGCTGTATAATTACGATTTCCAAAATATACAAATCTTTGATTGAAATTAATTGGATATAAGCTACTTTCTTTCTTTATTTGTTTCGTTGATGGAATTCCTAATGCGCTTCCGCCGGTAACCCAGTCATCTCCAAAAGCATACCCTAATCCTAATTCCCCACCTGGTGTTTCATCTTCAATTCCATTTTCATCATTTTCTAAATTTGGATAACTTTTTCCCGTCTTTTCATTAAACAATTGTCTAAATGTATTAAAAACTTCCTGAGATGTTATAGTGGAATTATTAACTTTTATTTCTTCTAAAAAAGGAGTCCCTGAGTAATATGAATCAGTAATTATTCCACCTACACCATAATAATTAGTGTCCTTTTGATTTAGACTATATGTCAATCCTTGCCTTTTACATAAACTGCTATTTTCATTGTACCATAAGTAGCTATCATCTCGATCTAAGTCAGAAAGAACGGTTCCACATGGACCTGGGTTTGTTTTGGCGTTTGATCCCCAATGTGGCGTAGAAACAGTTATTAATTTTTTTACTTTAGGATCTGTATCATCCATTAAATTCTCTATATAATATCTAGAAACAAGGCCACCAGCGCTATGTCCTACTAAGTTAAATTGAGCTCTTTGTTTACCAGATTCATATAAAGTAAAATCGACACCAGAGTTTTTACTAGAAAAATGATTTTCTAAATTATTTAAATAACCTTCAAGTTCTTGGCCTGCATAAGAAATATGCCAGTTTCCCTCCCAGTTAAATGCAAATAACTGTTTATTTCTTTTGTAGCCTTTATTTTCCAAATAATTTGCAAGCTCTCCCTCTTTGACTTTTCTAATAAACTGTAAGTCAATTTCTCGATAATCAAGTGTAGTACCTTTTGTATATTTTTTTCCTGTAAATGTTTTATCACTAGAGATATCAATCTGAAACTCACCTCTGGTATCCTTAGAATCAGTTAACGCAGACCAATGGGCGCCATTCCAGACAAAAGTTTCAGCACCCCACCCAGATCCAGTATTTGAGAGAATCCCATGAATCAATACAATCGGTGCTTTGAAAGGAATCTTGGGTTTATCATCAATTCCATCATGATCTCCATCATCATCCGTATCTTTCTTATTAGGTTTTGATGCGAAAGTCCATGCATTAATGGATGACGGTATTGTGCTTGTACTAGACGCTAATAAGGTATTGTTTTTCATATTTATATTTCTAGATGTAGAAGTTTCATTATCAATGAATTTTTTCAAACTATTTATAACACTTTCAGGGAGTTCTATAGATATTTCCTCTTCCAACTCTTCAATATCAGGTATTCCATCTTCATCGGAATCAGTTAGGTCACCTTCTTGTGGCTGTTTAAGTAATTTTGAAATTGTTCCATCAGCTAATCTAATTCAAAAACCGTCATTTGTGGCACCGGATATTCTTTCTATAATCTTCTCTAAACTAATTGAGAAATTAGTGTTAATATCAGCGAAAATACCATCTGTTAGCCGATAAACGTCATCATAGAACGCCTGATAACGTGCAGGAGCGATAACAGATGTAATGATTCCATCATTTTTTAAATTATTTACTGCATCTTCCATTGAATTAACATCAGGAAAACGTGTTTCTTCTTTATAGTAAACATCAGTAAGAAGAACGATAAATTTTGAAACATTACTTCTAAAGCCTGATCTACGTGCTTCTTCTAATGCGTCAACTGCCGATTCTGCTGCATCACCGCCACCACTTGCATAGATTTTACTAATTGCTGCTTTAAAATCTTCAGGTGTTGTAAACCATCCTATGCTTTTTGTTGAATTTATACCATCTGCAGTAATATCCTTATATTCAACCAAGCCAAGTCGTACATCAACCTTGTTATTGTCTAATTTATTAACAAAATCGATAATGTTATTTTTAACATTTGAGATATAAGAGCTCATAGAGCCTGTTGAATCTATTACAAAAACAATATCAGCTTGTCCTTTTTCAATATTACTAGCTTGATTAAGCATTACCCAGTCATACAGTAATTTTGTTACATCCATAACAAAATAAATGCTAAAATGATTAATAGTTGTCGATATTTTATTATTGTCCTTATCTACCATTGTTTCCAAAGGTATAAGTTTACTACTTTCATCATCAAACCAAAAAATATTCAAATTTTCAATATTTGTATTTTCAAGTGTCTCGTCACTTATTGTAAACGATAACGTTGCTTCCTTAAAATCTGTGTCTAAACTAATATCAATTGGTTTTCCAATGATTCCTCTAATATCTTTTAGTAAAGGATTATCTGATTCATCTGTAATAGTAATATCATTATTGATGTCACCATGTCCTAATATGGTTAAATTAGGAATAGCCTCATTTTCTTCGAAAAGATGTGTTAATTTTTTAGGAGAAATATCTTGAGAAATATTTTCCTCTCCATCGTTAATTCCATTGTTATCTGAATCAGCACTAAGAGGATTAAAGCCCATTTTTATTTCACTTCCATCAAGAAGACCATCGTTATCTGTATCAGGCATTAGTGGATTCGTTTTGTAGATATTAACCTCTTCATAATCAGTTAATCCATCATTATCAGTATCTGGATTAGTAGGATCAGTCCCAAGATTAATTTCCTGTGAATTAGTTAATAAATCGCTATCGAAATCTTCTTCTCCGTCAAGTATTCCATTTTCATCAGTATCTTGTTTTGTAGGATCTGTATCCAGTGACAACACTTCAATACCATCGGATAATCCATCATTATCAGTATCTGGGTTATATGGATCTGTACCGAAATTTTTTTCAGCTTTATCAATAAGTAAATCACCATCACTATCACTATCTGACATTGGATTTAAAACCTTTATAATATATTCTTCACTTTCTGAAACATGGCGTCGGTTTTCACTTGAAGGTTTTGGCCATAAGACTTTGACTTTAACTTTATGATTTCCGGGTTGACTAATTTTAGCAGTGAAATTGAATTCAACTTGATCATTAGGTTTTAAATTTCCAAATGTATAATGATTTAGTTCGATGTTATCAATTAATAATGTAGCTACTAACCCTTTATTGCCAGAGTAGGAAGGGACATTCTGATATGTAACATTGATGTCAAATTGTTGATCTATTAGAATACTTTTGGGTAGGTCTACTGTAGTAATCGGGTTATTGATTGCTTCCTTTGAGTCCCCTTTTGCAGATGTTGAAAGTGGTTGGAATACTGTTGTAAAAAGTAATAAAATTATGAATAGTAGTTTACTTTTTTTAAAGTTTCTCAATTTAATCACTCCCTTAATCTAAAAACTTTTCTCTAAAGTTCTCAATAAAATATTTTATTTCTTGTGCTTTTAAATTATCGTTATCAGAGTCTGTGGAGTTTAATTGAGCATTATCCATTGAATTTAAGGTTAAATGGATTGTGTCTTTTGTTGTTGTAAAATTTTGTGATTGATTATTTATCTCACTATTTAGTTGAACTTTTTCTTTGGTTCCATCCGAATTATTTGATAAATCGCTAAAATCATTGGAAAGGTCATTCATGATTTTCTTTTTCAGAGTTCGCCATTCTTTTAGTAATAAATCTTTTTCCGCAGTATTGTTTTCCTCATTAAGTGTTTCAACCTTAAGCCATACTTTGTCACTTGTTTTCGAGAGCAAAAGTAATGCTTCGTTTACTGAATAAGTATCCAAGTCTGAGATGTTAGTTAACTCTTTGTTTGTCCCTGATGATTCATCAAAATTGAAATTTGCACTAACAATAGAGGTCAAAAATAAAATAAGTGCAAAAATCAATGAAGAGAAGAAAAATATGTTTTTCATCTTACTCACTCCTATAAATTTATAAATAGCCCAATGTATCAATTAACAAATGTGCCCTCCTTCTAATTGTGAATTATTGGGATATATGTAAATTTTAGCGGTTTGTTACTTTAAAATAAATAAAAATGTAAAATTATTGAAAATATGCAACAAATTAAAAATATGTTATAAATAAATTTCTTCAAAAAAGTAAAATAAAAAGCGAGAAGTTAATAAAACACTTTGCTCTTTTTTTGTTATCTTTTTCATTAAATATAGGAATTCAACATAAATTTACAGAAAGGGTGTGTTAGCTTTATTAACTTAAAGGGGAGATAAGGATGGCAAGAAATGAGCATCAGGCATTACAATACGCCATTGATGAAATAACAGAAATTGCAAAAGGATTTGGGTTGGATTTTTATCCGATGCGCTATGAAATTTGCCCTGCTGAGATAATATATACTTTTGGTTCTTATGGTATGCCAACACGGTTTTCCCATTGGAGCTTCGGAAAGCAATTTCACAAAATGAAGCTGCATTATGATTTAGGATTAAGTAAAATTTATGAGCTAGTCATTAACTCAGATCCATGCTATGCCTTTTTATTAAATACAAACAGTTTAATTCAAAATAAATTAATCGTTGCCCATGTGTTAGCCCACTGTGATTTCTTTAAAAACAATGTCCGTTTTAGCAATACGAAGCGTGATATGGTTGAAAGTATGGCGGCCACAGCTGACCGAATAAAAAAATATGAGCACGATTATGGGAAGCTTGAGGTTGAGAAATTTTTGGATGCTATATTGGCAATACAGGAGCATATTGACCCATCATTGTTAAGAGCAAAGCTCTCTTGGTCCATTGAAGATACATTTGTTGACGAAATAGAAGAGGAGCAGATGCCGCGAACTCCATATGACGATTTGTGGCGTTTAGAAGAACGTAATAAAAAGGATGATAGCCCGAAAAAGAAAGGAAAAAGGTTCCCACCGCAGCCTGAAAAGGATCTTCTCTTATTTATTGAACAATACAGCCGTGAGCTTGAAGAGTGGCAGCGCGATATTTTAACAATGATGCGCGAGGAAATGCTTTATTTCTGGCCGCAATTAGAAACGAAAATCATGAACGAAGGCTGGGCTTCGTACTGGCATGCCCGGATCATTCGTGAGTTAGACCTAACATCAGATGAAGCGATTGAATTTGCGAAGTTAAACGCAGGTGTTGTCCAGCCATCGCGGACATCAATTAATCCATATTATTTAGGCCTGAAAATTTATGAGGATATTGAGGAACGATACAATAATCCAACGGAAGAAATGAAGGATTTAGGTGTTGTAGCGGGTTCAGGTAGGGAAAAAATATTTGAAGTGCGCGAAGTGGAATCCGATATTTCCTTCATTCGAAACTATTTAACAAAAGATTTAGTCAATCGTGAAGATATGTATTTGTTCCAAAAGCAAGGCAAGGATTATAAAATCGTGGATAAAGAATGGGAGAATGTCCGCGACCAACTTGTCAATATGCGTGTCAATGGTGGCTTTCCATATATAACGGTCAACAATGGCGATTATATGAAAAACGGTGAGTTGTATTTAAAGCATTGGTATGAAGGTATTGAACTTGATTTGAAATATTTAGAAAAAGTGATGCCCTATATTTATCAGCTATGGGGCCGTCCTGTTCATATGGAAACAGTTGTAGAGAGTAAGGGTGCGTTATTTACGTATGATGGGAAAGCGATGCATCGGAAGTATATATAAAAGTATGGAGGGGCTGCTGAGGGATTGGCAGCTTTTTTCTTATGCAGAAAATAATAAAATGTTAGATATTTTGTAAATATATTTTTGGGAGAAGACTATCTATTTCATATGACAAAATAAAATCCCTATAATATTCCTTGAAGGTAATGCTTGTGATATGATTGGTTTAAGTCATAATAAAATTATTAACGGTGGTGATTGTATGGGGCAAATTCAGTCTTCAGATGAACTAATGGAGTACATTCAAAAAATGAATCGGGACAATTCCGTTTTACAATTTTCTATCCGCGGTAAAGGAAAATTTACACTCGTGTTACAAGAAGAAGATGAACAATCAATAAAAGCCGATGTTGAAGCTAACCATTCTCTTGAACAAATGATAAATGAAAGTCGGATACAATATAAGGAAGGATTAGGGATGTCGACTTCAGAAGTTTTAAAATCACTTTCTGTGAAGGACTTCATGTAATGTGTGAACGAAATATTGTATGGCTACCTATTGTAATAGAGAAATTAAAGGGATATAGAAGTATAAGATTTACCCCAGAAGAAACTTTTGATTTTATTGCGCATTTTATCCTAGAAACGGAAGATTTATTAACAAATAAAGTAATTGGAAAAGCCTATACCGAGGAATTTGGAAAGTATAAAGGGATTTCAAGGATTGTCATAAAAAAATTTCGAGTTTATTTTGAACAAATTGAAAATGATATAGTAATTGTTGCAATTTTATTTCCAGGTGAAAAATAAATTTATTGAGAACTTAATACATTTGTTTTAAACTGCACTCAATTGTACTTAATTTGATGTGTAGTTTTTTATTTTATATTTTGATTAAGTGAAAACAGAGTCATTTCAAATAGAAGATCCTTGATAAAACGAAGGCTGGGCATCGTACTGGCATGCCCGGATCATTCGTGAGTTAGACCTAACATCAGATGAAGCGATTGAATTTGCGAAGTTAAACGCAGGTGTTGTCCAGCCATCGCGGACATCCATTAACCCATATTATTTAGGCCTGAAAATTTATGAGGATATTGAGGAACGATACAATAATCCAACGGAAGAAATGAAGGATGTAGGTGTTGTACCGGGATCAGGGCGAGAAAAAATTTTCGAAGTGCGCGAGGTCGAATCAGATATCTCCTTCATTCGAAACTATTTAACAAAAGATTTAGTCAATCGTGAAGATATGTATTTGTTCCAAAAACAAGGCAAGGATTATAAAATCGTGGACAAAGAATGGGAGAATGTCCGCGACCAACTTGTCAATATGCGTGTCAATGGTGGCTTTCCATATATAACGGTCAATAATGGCGATTATATGAAAAACGGGGAGTTGTATTTAAAACATTGGTATGAAGGGATTGAACTTGATTTGAAATATTTAGAAAAAGTGATGCCCTATATTTATCAGCTATGGGGCCGTCCTGTGCATATGGAAACGGTTGTAGAGAGTAAGGGTGCGTTATTTACGTATGATGGGAAAGCGATGCATCGGAAGTATATATAGAAAATTACGGGAGCTGCTGAGGGGATTGGCAGCTTTTTTGGGGATAAGGTGAAGAGGTTTTGCGTTTCACACTTGATCCACATCGTCTTTCTAGTGCCCGGAATTTCAATTTTTGGGAGCTAACGGTCACTACTCTGCCTAGCTAGTGACCGCAAACTTGTTTTAGTGGGTCAAACGGTCACTACTTCGCTTCACTAGTGACCGATATATAACTTTTGTGTGGAATACGGGCTCTATACCGCTTCACGAGTAATAGGTTCCTTGCCAGCTCTCTACTTCCTCGGTATTTCACAACCATTCTCGTCACAGGCTGGGCCACCCATAGCACTTGCTTCATTTTCACGGCGGTTTTGACCAGTTACCATATTGTCTTCCATTTCATACGGCCCATCTTGTTCCATAACTTGTTGTAAAGCCTGCACGAATACTTCCGTTGGCTGTGCACCTGTGAGGGCGTATTTCCTATTAATGAGGAAAAAAGGAACGCTCCGAATTTCAAGTGTAGCTGCTTCTTGTTCATCTGCGCGAACTTCCTCACTCATACTGTCATTTGCCAGCATGGCTGCAACTTTATTACGATTCAATCCAACTTCCCCAGCTAAATCAATTAAAGTTGAGTGATCACCAATATGCTTGGATTCCGTAAAATAAGCACGCAGTATTCGTTCCGCCATTTCGTTCATCAACCCATAGGATTTTGCCAACATAGTAAGACGGTGTGCATTAAACGTATTAGTTAAAATTAGCGTGTCAAATTGATAGTCCAACCCAACCTCTGTCGCCATTTGCTCTATATTGCGGCAGTTAGCTTTTGCTTGCTCAATCGAAATTCCATATTTTTCAGCTAGTTTTTCGTAAATATTTTTGCCAACATCGCGTTCCATTGTAGAATCTAACTCAAAACAACGATAAACTATTTTTACAGGCTGATCAATCTTCTGAAGTGCGTCCTCCAGACGCCTTTTTCCAATATAGCAAAATGGTCAAGCAAAATCAGTCCACATTTCGATTAACATAAAAAAACCCCCTCTGTTTTTTAAATAGTATAATACTAAGAGTCTATCCAGTCTAATCGGCCGCTTATAAGGAAGATCTAACTTAATTCTTTACTTTATTCTCATCGTTGTTTCATTATCAAAAAAATGAGCTTTATTCATGTCAAAGCCTACTTCCAACGTTTGACCGTGTTTAACATCTGTTCTAGAGTCTATTCTTGCTACTAAATTTTGTTCATTAACTGTAGCATAAATAATCGTTTCGGCTCCCATTAATTCAACTACGTCCACGTTAACATGCAAGGTTGTGTCTGGTGATGATTGAATAAACACCGGCTCATCATGTATATCCTCGGGGCGGATTCCTAAAGTTAATTTTTTATTTTCATAGCCTTGATTACGTAACACCTTTAATCTTCCTTCAGGTATTTTTAATGAAAGATTACTGTCACTCATTACAAAACAATCTTCTTTCAACTCGCCATTATAAAAGTTCATTGCTGGAGACCCGATAAACCCACCTACAACTATATTTTCCGGGTTATCATAAATTTCCTTTGGAGCGCCAATTTGATGAATGACTCCATCTTTCATCACAACGATTCTAGTTGCCATTGTCATTGCTTCAGTTTGGTCATGGGTGACATAAATTGTCGTTGTGTTTAGGCGTTGATGAAGCTTAATAATTTCTGAACGCATTTGAACGCGCAATTTTGCATCTAAATTTGATAATGGCTCGTCCATTAGGAAAACTTTCGCATCGCGTACGATTGCCCGACCTAAGGCAACACGCTGCCGTTGCCCACCTGATAATGCTTTCGGCTTTCGAGTTAAATACTGATCAAGCCCTAAAATTTGTGCTGCCTCCTTCACACGTCTATCAATTTCCTGCTTGTCAAATTTCCGTAGCTTCAAAGCGAATGCCATATTATTATAGACATTCATATGAGGGTAAAGGGCATAGTTTTGGAACACCATGGCAATATCCCGATCTTTTGGTGCAACATCATTGACACGATCATTATCTATGTAAAAATCCCCTTTTGAAATATCCTCAAGACCTGCGATCATCCTGAGTGTCGTCGATTTTCCACATCCAGATGGACCTACGAAAACAATAAACTCCCGATCTTTAATATATAGGTTAAAATCTGCGACGGCAGTTACATTATTATCATATTTGGAGGAATGTGTGTGATGAGTTATTTTGAAAATATTGAGCATGTAAAATATGAAGGTTCGGATTCAAAAAATCCTTTTGCATTTAAATATTATAATCCAGAAGAAAAAATTGGTGGAAAATCTATGGAAGAGCTTTGCCGTTTTGCAATTTCCTATTGGCATACGTTTACAGGTGAAGGCACGGACCCATTTGGACAAGGCACCATGGTTAGAACATATGGAAAATATTCAGGCATGGATTTATCAAAAGCCCGGGTAGAAGCATCTTTTGAATTTTTTGAAAAAATGAATGTCCCTTATTTTTGTTTCCATGATGCAGATATTGCTCCTGAAACAGATTCTCTAAAGGAAACTTTAAAAAATATCGATGAAATTATCGCGTTAATCAAGGAGCATTTAAAAACAAGCAAAACGAAGCTACTTTGGAATACAGCAAATATGTTTTCCCACCCACGTTGGTTGCACGGGGCAGCGACATCACCGAATTAAATACAGACGTGAAACTTGAGATTGATAATTTGGCACGGTTTTTCCATATGGCCGTTGATTACGCAAAAGAAATTGGTTTTACAGGCCAGTTTCTAATTGAGCCAAAGCCGAAAGAACCGACAAAACACCAATATGATTTTGATGTGGCAACAGGTATTGCTTTCTTAAAAACATATGACCTTGATAAACATTTTAAATTTAATATCGAAGCAAACCATGCGACATTAGCTGGACACACATTCGAGCATGAGCTGCGGGTTGCACGCATCAATGGCATGCTTGGGTCAGTCGATGCCAACCAAGGTGACCCACTGCTTGGGTGGGATACAGATGAATTTCCAACTGATTTATATTCAACGACGCTAGCGATGTATGAAATTTTAAAAAATAATGGTCTTGGCACCGGGGGTTTAAATTTTGATGCCAAAGTAAGAAGAGGTTCCTTTGAGCCAGAATATTTATTCCACGCCCATATTGCAGGGATGGACAGTTTTGCCGTGGGGGCAAAGGTCGCTAGTAGATTAATTGAAGATAAAATTTTAGATGATTTTGTGGCAAAACGGTACAGTAGCTACACCGAAGGCATCGGGAAAGATATTTTCGAAGGAAAAGCAGATTTCCATACACTGGAGGACTACGCAATAAAGCTTGATAAAATTGAGAATAAATCAGGCAGACAGGAGAATTTAAAAGCTATTCTCAATCAATATTTAATAGATACCTATCGTGGGTAATTAAAGTACTGATTGCAAACTGTAGGAGGAGCGCAATTACTATGGAATGAAGAAAAAGGTAGAATTCTTGAACTAATGACTTGCGATAATTTTACGTTTGGGCAGCCGCTAAGGGGGCAGGAAATTAAGATTCTAAACGAAGTTGAATATGTCTATCTTCGCGTTGAAGTAAAAACACATATTTATCAATATTTTTATTCGTTAGATGGCGCTGACTGGCATTTGCTGCCGATTACATTTGAATCATATAAGTTATCAGATGATTATATCCAAGGTGGAGGCTTTTTTACTGGAGCGTTTGTGGGGATGCAGTGTCAAGACACATTGGGCAGCCATTTACATGCTGATTTTGATTATTTTATTTATAAACCAAATGAAAGTAATTAATTTCTTTTCCGGGAATCAAATATGGTTTTTGATTCCCAGTTTTTGTTCAAACATTTTCTTTAAGTAGGTTCTACATGGACATGAACATTGAAAACAGCATGCTCTTTTTTTAAATTAACCTCAACTTCCGTACAAATATCATGGGCATTTTTAAGCGGCAAATTTGCGTTGACAAGGATTACAATATCAACAACAGTGTTGTTTCCATATTTTCTAGCTCTAATTTCTTTTACATCCTTTACACCTGATATATGTACAATTGAATCTTTGTAGTCCTCAATCAGTTTTTCATCAAAGCCATCGGTCAAGCTATGAGCTGTATCAATAAAAATATCCCAAGCGGTTTTACAAATAAGAAAACCTACAATAATTGCCGCAAGCGAATCAAGCCATGGCAGATTGAATTGTGAGCCAATGATACCTACAGCAGCCCCAATGCTCACCCAAGCATCCGATAAATTATCCTTTGCAGCAGCCATAACGGCTTGGCTATTTATTTTCTTAGCTAATTTATTATTGTAAAGATAGACGAAGTACATGATGACGGCACAAAAAATTCCAGTCCAAGCAGATAGGAGGTCTGGAGCTTCTTCCCTTCCATCGAACACCGATGTTACTGCTGCAAATAATACTTGAAGGCCAACAGACATCATAATAAATGAAGCAACCATTGAGGCTACTGTTTCCGATTTCCAATGACCGTATGGATGATCTTTATCAGCTGGTTTTTGGGAGATTTTTAAGCCGATGAGAACAGCAATGGAGGCAATGATATCTGTACTATTATTAAAACCGTCTGCTTTTAAAGCTTCCGAGTGAGTTATGAAACCAATAACTAGCTTCATGGCGGCAAGGATAATATAAGCAATAATACTAATTATAGCGCCGCGTTCACCTAGTTTTAAGTCATTATATCTTTCTTGTTTAAGCTGTTCCATAATAAACCTCCAATAAACATTCAATTTCAATAGTACTTCTTTTGTCTATGTTTAACAATCCTATCGTAATAGATGGACAAAATTCATTTAATAGGTGTATTATATCTTTAAAATATTAATATTATTTTGGTTAGGTGCAATTAAGTTTGCTTAATAGGGAAGTTCGGTGAAAATCCGGCACGGTCCCGCCACTGTAAATGCTTAGAGTCACACATGGAAGCCACTATTGAAGAATGGGAAGGCTGTGCGATTCGTTTTGAGGCATGAGTCAGGAGACCTACCTAATCAAGGAACACCCAAAAACCCCTACGAGGAATAGGGAGGTGTAGTGAACGGATAAAATGTTACTTTTATTGTATTTTATTTTGTTGCTAAAAACCACCTCCCAAAATAGGGCGAGGTGGTTTTTTGTACGTCAAAAAAGAGTATTTGCAATGTGACGCTCTCGGGTGAAAAAGATAGGAGGAGAAAAATTGGGGAAGTTTTTAAGAATGTCGGTTCTAGCAATCGTGTTGTTTGCACAATTGCTAACTGGGGTAAATGTGGGGGTTTCGGCGGAGGCAACGAACGATGAAGTTAATAATATAACAGCTTTATCGTTGTTAACTGCTGCGGAAAAAGTGGAGATTGAAGAATCTTCGTGGGGTCCAATGATAACAGCGATTAATGGATTGAAAGCTGCTCCACCTTATTTTTGGGCCTTTTATGTAAATAATGATGAGGCATCTGTAGGCGCAGGAGATTATATACCAGAAGTTGGAGACCAGCTCTCGTTTCGATATACATCATGGGAAGATACTTCAAACACATATACGACCGAAGAAACTATAAAAGTTGTAGGGCTATCATCTAATTCAACTGCTTTATCACTTCTGCAAGAAGCGGAAACCATAGAGGTAGAGGAATCACAATGGGGCCCCATGATTAAAGCAATCAATGGCCTCAGAGAAGCAGGCACATACTACTGGGCCTTTTATGTGAATGGAGCGGAGGCATCTGTAGGAGCGCATTCCTATAAACCAAAAGCTGGTGATGCACTGACCTTTAAATATACATCATGGGCGGGAGAGCCAGATAAGGTACAGCCAAGTAGTAAAATTACAATCGCTGCCTTACCTATTGGGGAACCCCCTTTAAATGAGGGGACTAAGCCGAATATTCAGTGTAACCAATTACCGGAAGGGACACCTATAGAAAAAGCCGTTAAATGGGTTCAATGCAATAACAATACTCCAACTTTGGAAGAAGTATTAGCATTTAGACAAATAGGGCAGCCTGTTCCTAAATCCTATATAGAAAACATTGAAAAAAGTGTTAATGCTACTAGTGGTAACTTTACTAGTGTCACCGACCTTGAAAAAGCTGCGCTTGGTCTAATACTTAGTGATAAAGACCCTACTAATTTCAATGGAATTAATGTAATAGAAAAGATCTATAACAATAAAAATTTGACCATGCAGGGAATAAATGGAGTTATATATGGGTTAATCACGTTAGACAGTAAAAACTTCCCTGTCCCAAGTAATGCTGAATGGACTAGGGAAAAATTAATTAAACACATTATAAACAATCAATTAAGTAGTGGCGGATGGGCATTAAATGGTTCAACAGCAGACATTGATATAACTGCAATGACCCTAAGTAGTTTAGCTAAATATCAAAATCAACAAAATGTAAAAGCAACCATTGATAAAGCAATCCAATTTCTAAAGAATTCACAGCAACAAAGTGGTGGGTTTTTATCTATAAATGGACAAGAAAATAGTCAAAGTTCTGCCCAAGTAATTATTGCCTTATCTACTCTCGGGATTAACCCAGAAGGATTTACAAAGCAAAATAGCAATGTTCATAGTGCCTTGCTTTTGTTTCAAAATAATGATGGTGGATTTTCAAACCTTAATGGTAGAAACTCAGAATTAGTTTCTACTGGTCAGGGATTGCTTGCTCTTATTTCCTATGAGAGATTCGAAAAAGGAAAAAGCTCAGTATATGATTTATCTGCTTTACCTCCTTTAGTTGTAGGGGAAAGGGGAGGAAATGGTAGTGGTGGTTCATTTCCAACACCACCTGGTGATGGAAAAAAACAAACAATTACAATTACAGTCAGAAGCCATCAGTCTACTATTCTATCGACAAGTACAATGGAAGTAAGTTCTGGAACAACTGCTTTAAGTGCCCTACTAGATGCACTTGGAAGTAGAGTTGAAACAAGTGGTTATGGATCAACAGCCTATGTAATTGCGATTGATGCTTTAGCTGAGTTTCAACATGGGCCAACAAGCGGCTGGAAGTATTCAGTAAATGGTTATTTTCCTAGTAGTAGCGCAGGGTCATACAGTTTAAATAATGGTGACAGCCTAGAATGGGTTTATGTTCTAAAGGATGATGAGGCAGCGAAAGAAAAAGCGGCAATGAGTGGAAACGTTCAAAACACCAGACCAGAGGCTGTAAGTATTGCTGTTTTTGATTCATTAGAAAGTATAAAAGCCAATTCGCAAAAGTTAAATGTAATTCTTAATAAAGAACAAAAAATGTTAGCTGGGGAAGCACAAAAATTAAAAGAAGCCTTACAAGCAAATATTGTTAAACTCGAAAAAAGTGTTATTCCAACTGAGGAAACAGTTATTACTGGTCCAACAGTTGATGAAGCTAAAATTATTATTCCAAAAGAAGCTTTAAAAGAGCAAAAAACGATTAAAATAGAAGAACTTGATGCATCTGCAAATAAAGATAGTCAAGTAAAATCTCCGATTTATCAATTTTTTCCAAATGGTATAAAATTTGAAAAGCCAGTCTATATTTCTATTACTATACCGATTGAGAATGATGATTTAGATTATTTTGTGATGGCATGGTTTGATGAAGAAGAAAAACAATGGCTACCAATTCCTACGGTTATTGATGCAAAAACAGGTATCGTTACGGGCATGGTTGATCACTTTACTAAATTTGCGGTAATTTCCAAGTCAGCTGAAAATAAACTTGATATAACTGCTGAAATGAATCAGTTAATCCGCTATCTTCAAGAGGATCAAACACAATCAGAGTGGGAAGACTTCGGATTAGCCCGATTGAATCTAGCTGACAAAAAGGCTGTTATAGCGGGGATTATTAAAAAGTTAACAGAAGCGAACGGAGATTTTCGGAAAATTACTGACTACGAACGCTATGCATTAACTGTCCATGCATTAGACGGTAATCCAACGAGCATAGGCGGCTATGATTTAATTGAAAAAATCTATAATAATGAACGAATGACATTGCAAGGAACGAACGGTTTGATTTTTGCCCTTATTGCATTAGATAGCGGCCATTATCAAGTGCCAAGTAATGCCAAGTGGAATCGAGAAAAAATCTTAGCAGAAATATTGACAAATCAAAATAAAGATGGTGGATTTTCACTTGTGAACGGTGAGGCTTCTGATGTTGATATTACAGCAATGGCGATAAGTAGCTTGGCAAATTATAAAGAAATGGAAAATGTGTCAAGTGCGATTGATAAAGCAATCAATTGGTTAAGCAGTGTACAACAAGGAAGTGGCGGTTTTATTGCCGATGGGGCGGAAAATAGTGAAAGTGCCGCTCAGGTTATCATTGCTTTAACCTCTGTTGGAATTGATCCACAAGGAAGTTTATTTACGAAGGCAAAAGGAAACGTCATTTCAAACCTCCTGTCATACCAAACAAAAGATGGGGGCTTTGCCAATCTTAAAAATGAAGCATCAAACCAAATTGCTTCAGAACAAGCTTTATTGGCATTGATTGCATTGGATCGCTTCAATAATAGTATGGGTTCTATTTATCTATTTACGAACGAGGAAAAAGCGAAAGAAGCCGTGAAAAGTATTCCAGTTTTTGCTGATGAAAAACAAATATCGTCTTATGCCCTCCAATCTATTTATGAGGCTTTTGATAAAGAGATCATGTACGGCGTTGAAAAAGAGCCGTTAAAGTTTGCGCCACTAGAGCCGCTAACACGCGCCCAGTTCACCGCTATTTTAGTAAAGCTATTGGAAGGCGAAGCATATGAACAAAACAATATTATTTTTGAAGATGTAAAACCAGGTCAGTGGTATTACAGTGTTGTGATGAGAGGGCATCAACTTGGAATTATAAGCGGGACATCAGCAACAACATTTAATCCAAATGAGGCGATTACTAGAGAACAAGTTGCAGTAATCCTTGCTAGAGCTTTCCAACTAGTACAAAAACAAGAGGCGTCCAAAACAATCATTTACAAAGATATTGCAAACTTAAGTCAATATAATCAAGTAGCAATTGAAGCGCTGTATGACCATAACCTTATGAAAGGCTATGAAGGTGGTTTATTTAAACCAAACGATTTGGTAACAAGAGAAATGGGAGCAGTGCTTGCAGTCCGTATTGCAGAAAAATTTTAACTATAATAAAAGAGAGTGCCTCCACAATATTGTATTTAGTGGAGGCGGCCCTCTTTTCTGTTGATGAAGGAGGTTTTTGAATTGAATCATATTATAAGATTACTAATTATACTTGTAGTAACAGCAAGTTTTCTTGTTGGCTGTGCTGCAAAAGAGGTCACTAACGAACAGAATAATAAAATTGAAAACGAAATGCAGCAAGATTTGCAAGAACAATTGCCGATATCTGAAAAATCTGCTGATAATGAAGATAGTGGTCAATATGTAAAGGAGGAAACTGGAGAAATAGCTGAAACAACAGAGAAAGCAGTCAGCAAAGATCACAATGAACCTACCACTTCCAAACAGGAGGCTAATGCAGCAAATCAACCAAAAGTGAATCATAATGAAACTACATCAAATGAACCTAAATCAATTGAAAGTAATAAACTTGAAGAAAAAGAAGCTGACCAATCATTAGGTCAGGAGCAATCCGCAGCTATAAATTCAGCTACATTATCAGGCACTGAGCAAAAAATAGAAGAGCAAAAACGAAGTGAAAAGCAAGAAAATGTGGTTTCGATTTTTATTAAAGGTGATGAACAAGCTGGTGTTATTTTGAAATCAACAAAGGTTGCTTTTGAAGCAGGTGATACAGTTTTAGAGCTACTTAAGAAGGTTGCGAAACAAAATCGTATCCAGATGGAGTATAGAGGAAGCGGCGCCACAGCTTATATCGAGGGAATAAATAATTTATACGAGTTTGACAAAGGTCCAAAAAGCGGCTGGATGTACAGCATTAATGGTGTTTATATGAAAAAAGGTGCTGGATTGGCTAAGGTAGAGCAAGGAGATAAAATTGAATGGATTTATACGCTAGACCTTGGAAAAGATATCGGAGCAAATGTGAATGAATAATTTTCAGGGCTTCAATGCTTTACACCCTGCTGTGTGCTTTATATATTATATGGGGCTATTCTCTTTAAGCATGCTATTTGTACATCCCTATTTCTTAGTTGTTGCTTTACTTTCAGCCTTGCTTTTAAACTTTTTTCATAATCGGGCTAAAGAGCTAAGAAAAGGAATGCGCTTTTATATATTTATTGGAATGGCTATCTTTATTATTAACCCACTCTTCTCTCATCGTGGTGCTACAATTTTATTTTATTTATTTGATCAACCAATTACGTTGGAAAGTATGATGTTTGGTTTTTTAATGATGCTATCAATTTTAACAATTTTAATAGCGTTTGCATCTTTTAATTTTATTCTTTCAGAAGATAAGTTCATTTTTTTATTTTCGTCAATTGCCCCGAAAACGGCTTTACTCATTATGATGACATTTCGATTCGTACCGCTGTTGAAAAGAAGATTAACGGAGATTACCAATGTCCAAAAAACAAGAGGAATTAGTGTAATGTCAGGAACAATTAAGCAAAGGGCGAAAGCTGGAGTGAGCCTAATTCATATTTTAATGACGTGGTCACTGGAAGAGGCGTTGCAAACAGCTGATTCGATGACTGCAAGAGGTTACGGCTTAGGAAAGCGGAGTTCTTTTTATACTTATCGCTTTTATAAGCGGGATATTTGTTTTCTCATTTGGTTTAGCATACTTTTCGTTGTATTAGTTGTGTTTGGGGTATTGGGCATGGGGAAGCTTGACATTTATCCGCAGCTGGAATCTCTAAAACTTACATTAGGTGAAAGTTATCTATTTTGCCTTTTTTTATTATTTTTGTTTACCCCTCATTTTATCGAAGGGAGAGAATATTTTAGATGGCGTTTATTGAAATAAAAAACTTTTCCTTTATATATGCTGGTGAGGATAAGGCATTATTAAAAGATATATCGCTTGCAATAGATGAGGGCGAAATAATTTTACTTTGTGGTCCTACAGGTTGTGGGAAAACAACATTGTTAAAGCAACTGAAAAAAGAAATTGCACCGCTTGGAATGAGAAGTGGCGTTATCTTTTATGATAAAGTGGAGCTTGATCTTGTTTCTCTGCCTACATCGGCAAAAGAAATCGGCATTGTTTTTCAAGATCCCGAAAATCAAATTGTCACAAGTACAGTCTGGCATGAACTAGCCTTTTCACTAGAGAATTTCGGCTATTCCGCTAATGAAATTCGCAAAAGGGTAGCAGAAATGGCTTCATTTTTTGGACTTGAAAATTGGTTGAATTTATCCATTCATGAACTTTCTGGAGGGCAGCAGCAACTGGTCAATTTAGCTTCGATCTTGCTTTTGCAGCCCCGGTTATTACTACTAGATGAGCCGACAGCACAGCTTGATCCAATCGCGGCTCGGGAATTTTTACAAATGATTCATCGCATTAATCAAGAATTTAATATAACAATTGTAATTGTCGAACATCGTTTGGAAGAAGTGTTCCCAATCGTTGATTGTGTTGTATTATTAGAAAATGGCGAAATAAAGTTGAATGATACACCGCAAAAAGTTATTCAGCAAATTGACAAAACGGATGTATATTTTCAGTATTTGCCTGAAATTACTAAGCTGTTTCTATTCATGAATGAGAGCTTTGATGTAAGGACATCTGTTCCGATAACCGTAAGAGAAGGGAAAAGATTCCTTACAGATAGCTTGGAAAGAAAACTAGCAGAGAGGGAGCAGTTCATTGCGCAGAAAGAAAATGATGCTGACCCTATTCTCGAATGTAAAGATGTTTTCTTTCAATATGATTGTGGTGAAAAGCTTGTATTGGAAGGTGTAACCTATTCAATGCGCAAAGGAATGTTTTCAGCGATTATTGGCGGAAACGGAGCAGGCAAGTCTACATTATTAAAAGTATTGGCAGGGGTAGAAAACCCTAGAAGAGGTAAGGTTTTACTAGCTGGAAAACCATTAATAAAATTGAAAATAGAAGAACGGTATCAGGAAATTGGCTATTTATCACAAAATCCACTGGCATTATTTACGCAAGATACTGTAAAGGAAGAATTACAGTTGGCAGTTGAACTGGCTAATATGCCGGAGAATAGTCATCAGGCATTAGAGGAAAGGATTGAATTTTTTTCATTGCAAAAATTGCTGGACAAACATCCGTATGATTTAAGCGGCGGGGAGCGGCAAAAGCTCGCTTTAGCATGCATACTTTTAAAAAATCCGCAGATTTTACTCATTGATGAGCCGACAAAAGGACTTGATCCAAGCTTTAAACAAGATGTTGGCACATTATTAAAAGAATTACAATTAAAAGGCATCTCCATTTTGATGGTTACACATGATATTGAGTTTGCAGCAAAATATGCTGATTATTGTTCTCTATTATTTGCAGGCAGCATAGTTGCTGAGGGAACAGCAAAAGAGATGTTTAGTCATAATTATTTTTATACAACGGCAATAAATAGACTAGTGCGAAGCTATCTTCCTCAAGCACTAAATTATGAGGATGTGTTAAAAGTATGGGACGGGGTAAGTTGTTATTAATTTTTTCGCTACTATTATTTGGCATGTTATTGTACGGTACGGCATTTCAAGAGGGAGACCATTATTTTCTACTTAGTTTTGCTATGTTGTTTGTAGCTATGTTTCCTTTTTTTATTCGTTTTGAACGGAAAAAAATGGATGCAAGAGGTATTGTGCTCATTGCCATTTTGGCAGCTTTTGCTGCTGTAAGCCGTGTGCCATTTGCCGTATTGCCAAGTGTTCAGCCTACTACATTTATCGTGATTATGACAGCGCTTGTGTTTGGGGCTGAATCAGGATGTCTGGTTGGTGCTATTGCTGCTTTAGTGTCTAATCTCTTTTTAGGACAAGGACCGTGGACACCATGGCAAATGTTTGCTTGGGGAATGGTTGGACTATCGGCTGGTCTTTTAAAAGAATGGCTATGGTCACGGAAAAAACTATATTTATTGCTATTTGGGTTTATATGGGGTTTTTTGTTTGGCTGGATTATGAATCTTTGGTATATCATTGGGTTTATGGAGAATATAAGTTGGAGTGTTATCTTAACAGCCATTGCCTCAAGCTTCTATTTTGATTTGGCCCATGCTTTATCAAATCTATTTTTCTTATCTATTTTTGCGACAAGGTGGAAAACAATCCTAGAGCGTTTTAAAGTAAAATATGGTCTGCTGAAGGGGGGCGCTAATTCCGTATGGCTGAAGTAGCACTGGGAAGCACATAGGGTAGTTTGCCCACCCGTATCGCAGACAAGTATACAGATCATACTATTTATTTAAACTAAGGATTGTTCTCTTTTTCGCAACGCTTCAGGTATATAGACACAGTATGGTTCACTTTCTAGGTAATCTCCCGTTACTGCAAATGCCCTTGAACGGGAGCCGCCACAGGCAAAACGGAATTCACACACACCACATTTTCCTTTATATAAATCTGGATTACGCAATTCTTTCAAAACAGGTGACTCACGGTAAATTTCTTTTAAAGGTGTTTCACGAACATTGCCAACTTTGATTGGCAATAATCCGCTTGGATATACATCGCCAACATGCGACACAAAAATAAAGCCATTTCCATCATTTACACCCTTAGGTGCACGTTTTATGCCGTCAACAAGTGAAGCGGCATCTGTTGTGATGCTATCTTCATAATGAATTTCGCCTTTTGATATTTTTTGTTCTTTCATTTTTTGTTGAATAACAACACGGCGATAATGTTGGGCGGCCGTTGTTTTAATATCATATGGTGCCGTTTTGCTTAATTCATAGAGCCATAAAAATACTTTTTCATGTTGGGCAGGTGTAAGACAGTCGTCCAATTGCCCCCGCCCCGTCGGTACAAGTAAGAAAATATACCACATCACAGCTTTTAAATCCTTCACACGCTCAGCCATTTCTTCAAGATGATCATAGTTGTATCGGGAAATAACTGTATTGATTTGCAGCGGCATCTCCAATTCATTTAAATATTTAATTTTTTCTAATGTAAGCTGAAAAGAACCAGGTGTTCCACGGAAGTGGTCGTGAATCTCAGGTGTTGGACCGTCAAGGCTGAACCCCCAGCGGGAAAGACCAACAGCTTTTGCTTTCTCCATTTTTTCCTTCGTAACATTATCTGTGGCACTAGGGACCATCGATACGCGTATCCCTTTCTTAACTGCATAATCAGCAAGCTCCAATAAATCTTCTCGCATCATACAGTCTCCGCCAGTAAATACAAGCATCGGATTGTCCATTTCATAAATTTCGTCAATCAGTCTCAAGCCTTCTTCATGGGTTAACTCATTTGGGTCTGGTGTTGTTTGGGCATCGGCCCTGCAGTGCACACATTTCAATTGGCAGGCTCTTGTAACCTCCCAAATCACGATAAATGGATTAACATTGTAGTCAATTATTTTTCCATGGCCTATTCGATGTGGGTGTCCCTGTTTTTTCATCCATATCACCTGTCCTATTCTTTCTGGGAATACATTTATTATAGAATTATGGCAGTCATAGTGAGTAGGAGATGTGTTACAAATTATTTACAAAATTATTTGAAAAGTTATTATCCTTTACTATAAAATTTTGACAATTCCATTTATTATTTTACTTCTACGAATCAAAGGAGTATAATTAAGTTAACCTAGTAATGGGGGGAGCAAATTGAGAACTGATGCTAGTCTATTAGAGTTTTTTGAAGAATGGCTATTACATCAAGAGAAATCTCCTAACACAATTAACACTTATAAGGGTGCTATTCAAAAATTAAGCCATTGGTTAAATGAAAATAAGCGTCATTTAGAAACGCTTACTCATAATGATATCCAAAATTATATGAATGAGCTTGAAGCAGAAGGGAAAAGCGCGGCAACAATTGATAAAGTTTATGCTACAATTCGTGTTTTTGCCCAATTTTTAGATCATCCTGATATCGTTGCCAATATTAAACGTAAAGAAAAAGAAAAGAATATTTATCAAACTGTTCCAGAATTTCTAAAGGAAGATGAAAAAATTAAACTATTAAAAGACGTTCAAAAAGATAGGGACGTGCGCAATACCGCAATCGTTTACATGCTTTTATATACAGGAATTAGATTATCTGAACTATGTAATTTAAATTGCAATGATATTGATATAAGTGAATCAAATGGAACTGTGACGGTTACAAATCCGCATGGCAACAAAAAAAGAACCATTCCGATTCCAAAAGATGCTCTAAAGATTTTGCAAAATTATGTAGAAACTTTACCGGAAAATTATAATGGCCCGCTGTTTATTTCAAAACAAAATAACAGACTAACGACCAGGTCCATTCAATATATGTTAGAAAAATATGAGATTAACCCACATAAACTACGCCATACTTTTTGCAGGGATTTAATTGAAAAAGGGTTGGATATTGTTGATGTTGCCCAGTTGGCTGGACATAATGATATTAATATAACAAAAAGATATATTATTAAAGGTGCATAATATAGTTTTTTAGGATACACACGGATGATTTGTCTAGGCAGCTTCAACATGCTAGTTGGGGCTGCTTTTCTAATTGTATTATTTTTGTTAAAAAGCTATGATAAAAATAATGTCATAAAATGGGGTGAAACAATTGGATATTCGCCATTTAGAGTATTTTGCTGAAATTGCCAAGCATTTAAGCTTTACAAAAGCAGCTTCATCGCTGCATGTTTCGCAGCCATCACTAAGTAAAGCGATTCAAAATTTAGAAGGGGAGCTAGGAGTGCCGTTATTTTATCGTTCGCCAAAACAATTAGAGCTTACAGATGCAGGGAAAGCCGTGTTAATTAATGCGAAAAATGTTTTGGAAGCTTTTAATAACTTAACCTCTGAGCTGACTGATATTGCTGAGTTGAAAAAAGGTGAAATTAGAATTGGCATCCCACCGATTATGGGGGCTGCTTTTTTTTCAACATTGATTAGTCAGTACAAAGAAATCTATCCTTTAGTAGAGATTCATCTTTCAGAAGTAGGTTCGAAGGTCATTAAAGATGGGGTAGAAAATGGCTCACTAGATATTGGTTTAATTTGTAATGTCCCGATTAAAAATGATAGCTTCGATGTTATCAAACTATTAAAAGATCCGTTAATGGTTATTGTTCATAAAGATCATCCATTAGCAAACGATAAGGTCATCGACTTTACACAATTAGAAAAGGAACCATTCATTTTATACCGAAAAGATTTTTCTTTACATGATCAAATTCTCGATGTTTGTGCAAAACACGAATTTTCACCAAATATTGTTTGTGAAACATCGCAAAAGGATTTTATTATTGAGATGGTTGGCGCTAAATTAGGCATTGCTTTATTACCTAGTAAAATTTGCAAGGAGATTAATAAAAATATTGTCGCCATTCCTTTTGAACAACCTGAAATCAATTTAGAGCTTGGGATGATTTGGAAGGGGAATAAATACCAATCCTTTGCGGTGCGTGAATTTATCGAGATGGCGAAAAGATTTTCTGCCGCTGAAAATTAAAATGACATGAGGATTCGAGATGACCCTCATGTCATTTAGTAGCTTTGCAGCTCTTATTATTGGATTTTTACTGGAAACTTAGTTTTTGCTTCAGCGCGGCGGCGATGTAAAATTGGCTCTGTATAACCACTTGGTTGATCATAGCCTTTAAAAATTAAATCACATGCAGCTTGGAAGCCAACAGAATTATCATAATCTGGTGCCATTGGGCGATAAGCGGAATCACCAGCATTTTGTTCGTCAACGACTTTTGCCATGCGTTTTAATGTTTCTTCAACTTGTTCTTTAGTACAAATGCCATGATGTAACCAGTTTGCTACATGTTGGCTGGAAATACGTAGAGTTGCTCTGTCTTCCATTAGACCAACATCGTTAATGTCTGGTACTTTCGAACAACCAACACCTTGTTCTACCCAACGAATTACGTAGCCTAGAATACCTTGACAGTTGTTATCAAGCTCCTTTTGGATTTCTTCTTGTGACCAGCTTGGATTGTGCTCGATTGGCAATTGTAAAATATCATCACGTAAATCTGTAATATTTTTTGCAATTTCATTTTGAACATCAATAACATTTACTTCATGGTAATGTAGCGCATGCAATGTTGCTGCAGTAGGTGATGGTACCCATGCTGTATTGCCGCCAGCTTTTAGGTGGCCAATTTTTTGTTTCAACATTTCAGCCATTAAGTCAGGCATTGCCCACATTCCTTTACCGATTTGGGCATGACCTTGTAAGCCGCAAGTTAAACCAACATTTACATTTGATTTTTCATAAGATGTAAGCCATGTTGATGATTTCATTTCACCTTTGCGAATCATTGGGCCCGCTTCCATTGATGTATGAATTTCATCACCAGTACGATCTAAGAAGCCAGTGTTAATAAATACAACGCGGTCTTTAACGGCATGAATACAATTTTTCAAGTTTAACGATGTACGGCGTTCTTCATCCATAACACCGATTTTAACTGTATTGCGTGCTAATTGAAGCATATCTTCAACACGTCCAAATAGCTTGTTTGCAAAGGCAACTTCTTTTGAACCGTGCATTTTCGGTTTAACAACATAGATAGAGCCTTTTTGTGAGTTTTTATGTTTTGTTTTTCCTAAAACATCACGTGATGAAATTAAACAACTAATAGCAGCATCTAAAATTCCTTCAGGTACTTCATTGCCATCTTGGTCTAGCACAGCATTGCTTGTCATTAAATGACCAACATTACGTACGAACATTAATGAACGGCCAGAAAGAGTAAGCGTGTCACCAGTTACTGTTGTGTAAGTGCGATCTTCGTTTAGAACACGCGTCATTGTTTTACTTCCTTTTGCAAAAGTAGCGGCAATATCACCTTTAATTAGACCTAACCAGTTGCGGTATACCCCAACTTTATCTTCAGCATCGACAGCAGCAATTGAATCTTCAAAGTCCATAATTGTTGTGACAGCTGATTCCATTACAATATCTTTGACTCCAGCGGGGTCTGTTTTGCCGATTGGATGATTTCGATCAATTTGGATTTCAAAATGAAGTCCATTATTACGGAATAAAACAACAGCTGGATTTTCAACATCACCTTGATAACCGACTAGTTTAGCAGAATCTTGAAGCTGTGCATTTTCCCCATTTGCTAGTGAAACAGATAATTGATTGTTAACAATTTTGTATTCAGTTGCATCACGATGAGATCCAGTTGTTAATGGAATCGTTTGATCAAGGAAATCTCTGCCATATTGAATAACGAGCTCACCACGAACAGGGTTATAAGCGCCGCTTTTTGTTGCTCCGTTTTCTTCACTAATTGCATCTGTTCCATATAAGGCGTCATAAAGGCTACCCCAACGTGCATTCGCAGCATTGATTGCATAGCGTGCATTATCAACAGGCACAACAAGCTGTGGACCACCTTGAAGTGCAATGGCATCGTCTACATTTTGTGTGTTAATTGCGAAATCTTCCACTTCAGTTTCAAGATAACCAATGTCTTGTAAAAATGCTTTATAGTTTTCAAAATTAAAAGAGCCTTTATTTTCTAAATGCCAAGAATTAATTCTTCTTTGAAGTTCATCACGATGTTCTAATAATGCTTTATTCTCAGGTGCTAAGTCCTTAATAAGCGATTCTAGTCCTGCCCAAAATTGTTCAACAGTCACCGCTGTCTCTGGAAGGGCTTCGTTATTGATAAAATCTTGAAGGATCGAAGCTACCTGTAAATTGCCGATTTTTACGTAATTAGTCATTCTGCATTTTCCTCCTTAAATTATAAAGATAGTTCTCTCCTGAACAATGAATGAAAATTTATAATATTATCTCTATTTTTATTGTTATTTTATATTATAAAAGTTTTCTTGTCAGCTTGAAAATATATATTTCGAATAATAGGTATGCAATTAAGTTATAAGGATAGAAGAACATATAGTTATTGTCTAAAAAGTGCTGCGATTCATATCGTACAAAAGCAAAAAGGCTGCCTATTGTAGCAGCCCCAATTATATTAAAATCTTAAAGTTCACTTTGCATTTTCGGATTTTCGCGCGTGGACATCCAGTTCTTAATATCTGTTAAAATGGCAAACACTAAAAAGGAATTAATAATCCATACTGATATGAATTGAGGGGTTGTACCTAGTTTCATCACACTGTAATCTTTCAATTCCATGATAATAAAAGCCTCAAGAAAAATTAATCCTAGACCAAGCAGTAGAGAAGTCCCAGCACGATACAAATTCAATTACTTCCTTTCCGTTCTTTTTCTTATTAAATGTTTTCTGAATATTATAAGTTTACCATAAATCTTTAATTAGGACAAACAAGGGCGGAAGAAGGATATGAAAAAGTAAGCCTCTTTTGTTTTAGAAATTATTTTTAGTCCAAACCTTTGCTTTGTCTTGAATGTCTGGGAATTTTTCTTCCAATTCATTTGCTGGAAGTGGATGCCCGAAATAATAACCTTGAACTTCATGACAATTATTTTTTTGGAGAAAATCAACCTGCGTTTTCTCTTCAACACCTTCAGCGATGACATCAAGATTTAAATTGAAGGCCATGCTGAGTATGGTTGAAACGATTGCTGCATTTTCCTCATTTGTAGTGATATCTTTAATAAAGGAACGGTCAATTTTCAAGCGATCAATCGGCAGCATTCTTAAATAATTGAGTGAGCTATAACCGGTGCCAAAATCATCAACACTAATTTGCACGCCCAATTTTTTTAATTGATCAAGTGTTTTGATGGCTTGGTTTAGAACGACGGTCATGCTCTCTGTTATTTCAAGTTCAAGCAGATTTGGCTCAAGACCTGTCTCTTTTAAGATGTTTTCAACGATTTTTACAAGATTTGTTTGTAAAAATTGCTTTGTTGATAAATTAACAGAGACAACAATTGGAGGGATGCCGTCTTTTATCCACTTAGCTAGCTGTTCACAAGCTGTTCGTAGTACAAATTCACCAATCGGAATAATAAGCCCTGTTTCTTCAGCAATTGAAATGAATTTTCCAGGTGCAATAATGCCTTTTTCAGGATGAACCCATCTAACAAGTGCTTCCAAGCCGCTTATTTGTCCTGTTTGGATATTGACCTTTGGTTGGTAGTAGACAGTAAATTCATTTCGATCGAGCGCTTTTCTTAAATCATTCTCAAAAATAAGCTGTTCATATGTTGAGTCTTTTTCAAGCGGTGTATAGATTGCATAATTATTTCTGCCTAACTCTTTGACTCTATGCATCGCAGTGTCAGCGTGCTTGATAAGTGTTTCAGAATCCTGGCCATCTGTAGGATATAAAGCAATACCGATACTACAAGTGACGTGAACTTCATAGCCTGAAATAGTAATTGGCCGATTGATTGTTCTCGTAATTTTTTCAGCGAGCATAGCGGCGTCATTTCCATCATTAATTTTTGGCAATAAGATGATAAATTCATCGCCGCCAATTCGACCAACAGTATGATCGGGATCAACACAGCTTTCAATTAGCCGCGCGACATACTTTAGCAGTAAATCGCCAAAATCATGTCCTAGTGAATCATTAATAATTTTGAAACGATCCAAATCCAGAAACATAACAGCTAACATATATGAGTTTTCGTGATTTTTTATTGAATTTAAAGCTCTATCCAAGCTTGATTTAAAATATCGGTAATTTGGCAAATCTGTTAAATAATCATGAAAGGCCGACTGCCTTAGCGACTCATAAGCGTATACGCGATCCAATGCAATCGATATTTGATTGGCGAATACAGCAAATGTGCTATCCTCTTTTATATTTTCTTTAAAAAAATTTTTTTGAAAGCTTCCGATATTTAATGTCCCCATTACTTTGTCATTAATCATTAATGGCAACGATATCGTTGCCTTAATTCCTTGCCTTAAAGGAACCTGTTCACAATCGTATATATTCGTAGATGGTAAATCATTACGTATTACAGGTTTTTGTGTGTTGGCTACGATTTGAAATGGTGTGTCTTTAAGAGGAATCTCACTTATCATTATATTGTCATTATCTGTAATATAGTGAATAGTAACAATATCTTTATTATCATCGAATAATGAGATTGATAATCTGTCAGGATTTAAAAAAGCTTTGATTTCTTTTAAAATAATACTGATTACATCATAATGACTTAAATTTTGTTTTAAAACTGATTGCGAAATATTTCCTAGTGTTTTTAATTGCTTAATTTTTTCTGAAAGCCTTGTCGTTGCTCGCAAAACTTCTTTTTTTAAGTTTTCTTCATTTTGCTCAATCGTTGCTGCCATTTGGTTAAAGACTGTTGATAATGATTTGATCTCAACTGTGCCTTCTACATTAACCTGTATATGGCGTTTTCCTTCGCTCATCGCCCTTGCCGCATTCATTAATTCCTTAAGCGGCAATGTCAATTTTTTGCTGACAATCACTGAAATAATCATGGAGCCTGCTGAAACTAATAACATAATAAGAAGAGTATAAGTATATAATCTATTTTGCTTTGATTGTAAGGCATCCTTTTTTAGGGCAATCTCAATTTCTCCCAAGTATGAGTTGAAATATAATAAAGGAACCTTTTCAATAAATAAATCTTTGTTTGTGAAAGTCTCTCCTTTTTGATTGACGACTTTTCCAGATTGATCCCTAACAATAACGTATTGAATGTTCGGTTGATCTAGCAGCGAATAGGCAAGTGGAGAGATACTGCTGTAATCTTGATTTAGCATTGAAAGGGCAATGGCCGAACGTAACGTAGTTGCTGCTGTAATTCCTTCACTCCTTAACCCTTCTTCTAAATTGTCAGCTGCGTGATAAAGATAAATTGAGCCAAGTGCAATTATACAAATTAGGATCAGAGTGTTCATGGTTAGCCATATGCGAAATGTAATGCTATTTCTCTTTGCTAACATTTCCTATTTCCTCCATTTTCGAAGCCGTTCTTGTGTGTATTTTTTAAATTATTTAATTCGCCACTATATGTCAAGTACACCATTATTATACATTATATTCTTAAATAAACATTTTAAAAAGTCGAAAAAGCAAATTAAAGCTATTAATTTTTTCTCCTTTTTCATAAATTGTTCATTTTTTTTAAGGCCAATGTAGATAGTTTTGGAAAGTGCAAACTGCAGAATTGATATATTTATATAATTAATACTAGCATAAAATGAAAGGGAGTCATATAATAGTTTTATTATTTTTTATATTGAAAGACGAGGTATTATAATGGAAGAAGAACAAAAAATGAAAGGTTTCTTGTATGGCTTTTTTGCCTATTTAATATGGGGAGTACTCCCGTTATACTGGAAGGCATTAGATGGAATACCCGCTGAAGAAATATTAGCACACCGTGTATTTTGGTCCTTTATATTAATGGTTTTTATTATCGTTTTCTTTAAAAAGTGGGACTCTTTTTTAGAAGAGTTAAAAATAATGATCTCAAATAAATTGTTATTACTATCTGTCGTCCTATCAGGTGTTCTTATTAGCGGGAATTGGCTTATTTATATTTGGGCAGTTAATCATGACCATGTCCTTGAAGCTAGTCTTGGTTATTATATTAATCCATTAATAAGTGTCTTGTTGGGCATTATCGTTCTAGAAAACGCATTTTATCGCCTTTTCGTCTATTTGGCTCGCATTAATAATCTATTCTTTATCAAATGTGAAACAAATTCGAATCTTCTCGTCTAAACATTATTAAAACAAAAAAGAGCCAAGCATTTGCTTTTGTTTAGATAATTAATAATTTTCTAAATTTTAAAAGCAAAGATTGGCTCTATTATTTTATTAGCTTCTTGACATGGACGCTGCCAGTTGTTTTTGATGTTTTTTTTCTAATTTTAATTCGATCCGATCTAATTCTTTTTCGTCGCGCATTAATTCCATTTTATTCTCTTTTACTAACTCTTCAAACGACAATATTCTTTTTTTCATTACATAATCCTCCAATCAGTTTTTTTATAATAATCCTTTTTCTATATTTATTATTATGACTTTAGTATAAGTTTACTCTATTTCGACAATATATGATATTTATCACATTTTCAACTATTTATGACATAAGTTCACAATATGTTAACAATTTTCTGAAAAATCATCCGAATAGTGAAAATACTTGAGATTAAATGAGTTGTATGATAAATTATTTTTAAGAAAATGACTAAAAGACTAAAATGGTCAACAGGTGGTGCTGTAGTGGATAAAAGAGAAAAAATTAGACAGGCAGCAACGAAATCTTTTGCGATGTTTGGTTTCAAAGGGACAACTGTCGATCAGATTGCAAAGATTGCTGGTGTTGGAAAGGGAACAATCTATACTTATTTTGAAAATAAGGAATTAATTTTACATGAAATTATTCGTAATTTAATTCAAGAAATGAAAAAGGTTGCTGAAAAATCAATTCAGCCGGAAAGAACGACGTTCGCGAATTTGCATGAGGTCCTTTATGCCATTCTTCTTTATCGAAAAGAGCACGAATTAATGATCAAACTTTCCCAAGAGGTAAAGGAATATGGGACTGAGGCTGCTAAAGAAGCACTTATGGAAATTGAAAAGGAGTTAATTTTTTATATTCAAAGCTTTATCGAAAAAGCCATCCAAAATCAAAAATTTAAGAAATGCGATCCGAAAATCACGGCATTTGTCATGTATAAATTGTACGTTTCTTTAGTTGTCGATTGGAATGACAAACATGAGGTGCTAACGAATGACGAAGTTTTTGATTTGTTTAGGCTCTATTTAATGGAAGGTTTAATGATCCAATAGAAAGAAGGATGGATTGAGATGAAAAATTTACGGGTGATTGTTTTTCTTGTCATGTCTATATTAATTGCTGGCGGAGCAACCCTTATTTATACAAGCCAAGCGTCTGGTGGGAATTCACCAGTCAATAAGCCAACAGCCTATATTGAAGCAACAAATGTAAATGCCAGCTTCAAAATTGCTGGGAGAATCACCGAGGTGTTAGTGGATGAAGGAGACCATGTTAAAAAAGGGCAAGTTTTGGCACGGTTAGAAAGTAAAGAATTGGAAAACAAAGTAGCGCAGGCAGAGGCTGCCATTTTATTGGCAGATGGCAAAATAGCCGAGGCTAGCGGTGCTAAAATGGCAGCAGCCGCTAAAGAACAACAGGGTAGTGAAGCTGTCACAATAACTGAACAATCAATTGCAAGCCAAATCGAGCAAGCAGAGGCGGGGATTAAGGCTGCAGAGGCAAATGTGCAGGCCGTAAATGCAAAAGTGAATGCAGCAAAAGAATTGTATGATATCGCAACAACGAATTATGAACGCGCCACAGCTTTGCTAGCAGCAGGTGCCACAGCGCAAGTTCAGGTTGATGAAGCAAAAGCTAAAATGGAGCAAGCAAAGGCTGAATACCTTGCTTCTAAAGAACAGGAAAAAGCTGCGATAGCACAAGTAGAGCAGGCTAAAGCAACTATGAACAACGCGATTGCCAATCGCGGAAAAGTAGGTGTCAGTAAGAAAGATGTGGAGGTCGCAAGTGCATCAGTTTCCCAAGCAGAAGGAGCGATTCAATCAGCAAAAGGAGGAAAAAACCAAGCAGAGGCTGCATTAGCTGAAGCGAAAACATATTTAGGTTATACAGAATTAGTCGCTCCCTCTGACGGAGTCATTGTGACGAAATCAGCAGAAATGGGTGAGTTAGTCAATTCTGGTTTTCCTATTTTTACAATTGAAACAAATGGTCCGAAAACAGCTCATTTTTATCTTGATGAAACGGAAGTTGTCGATTTAAATAAGGGGGATAAAGTGATTGTCGAATTAGTAGCGGCGAAGCAAAAAATAGAAGGCATAATTAAAATGGTTTCCCCTGCCGGTGATTTTGCTGTGAAAAAAGCAACGCAAAATATCGGGGATACGGATGTCCGTTCTTTTGCCATTAAGGTTGAATTGCCAAACCTCCCTAGTGGTGTCCAAACTGGTATGACGGTTAAATTGCTAGGTAAAGGTGAAGCCAAATGAAAATAGGGCAAATCATAAATGAAGAGTGGGGCAATATATTTAAAGATAAGCGCCTATTTGCCGTTCTTTTCATTATCCCGATTATGTATACTGCAATGTTTGGCTATCTTTATTCTAATCACCGCGTAAAAGAAATGGCTACAGTTATTTTAGATGAAGATGGGAGTCCGTTAAGCCGTCAAATTATCAAGGCTTTTGATGAAACAGAAACATTTAATATTACTAAACAAGTCGGAACGGAAGCAGATATTCAGCCATTACTTGAATCAGGAAAGGCAAAGGTTGCCATCGTCATTCCAGGTGACCTATACAAAAAGGTTTTGCGCGGTGAAGAAGCGCCGATTATGACGATCATTGACGGCAGCAATATGCTTATCTCTAACGCAGCAACAAAGGCGGTGAACGAGGTTATAACAAATTTTAGCTTCGGCGCTTCATCGGAAAAGTTGGCTCAAAACCATTTTAATGCTGAACAAATAAAGTTGACACTCCAAGCGATGCCGTTTAGAACAAGGGTGTTGTATAATGGAACTTTTAATTATGCGGATTTCCTTGTTTATGGTCTAATTGGTGTGGCATTGCAGCAGGTTTTATTGTTGGGCTTATCATTAACCGTAACCCGTGATAAGGAAAGGGGCGAATGGGGGAGATTTCAAGAATGGCGTGAACATCCTTGGAAAATTGCATATGCGAAAACAGCGCCTTACTTTTTAATCGGTATTTTTGACATCATTACAACATTTTTAGTGGCGATTTACGGCTTCAATTTGCCGATGCGTGGCAGCATTATTCCTATAACCTTTTTATCAGTAGCGTTTACATTTGCTTTATTAGGAATCGGTTATGTTGCAAGCTTGTTTTCGGCTAATCAAGTTGGGGCTACGCAAATTACGATGTTAATCGCTGTTCCATCGTTTTTGTTATCTGGCTTTACATGGCCATTTGAAGCAATGCCAAAATTCTTAAGTTTTGTTGGGCATCTTTTACCATTAACTTATTTTCTAGATGGGGTAAGAAATATCTTCATTAAAGGTGTCGGGTTCGATTTAATTTGGAGTGATTGTGTTGTTTTGTTATTGATGGGTCTTGTGACATTTTTAATAGCTTTCATTGCTTCAAGCTTAAACAAATACTGGGAGAGGGAAACACGCCACGATTCACACATAATCAATGAGCATGAAGGCATACATTTGAATTAGTGGAAGGAGTAGAAGGCTGACATAATAGTTGGCCTTTTTCTGTGGAAATAATAATCCATAATAAGGAAATACTAATGAAATAGAAAATAAAAGGGGGTTCATCTTAATGAAATATCGGGTTGAAAAGGACACGTTAGGTGAAGTGGAAGTAGAAATAGATAAGCTTTGGGGTGCACAAACAGAGCGCAGTAGACGAAATTTTCCGATTGGCAAAGAAAAGATGCCACTTGAGGTTATTAAGGCATTTGCGGTTTTGAAAAGAAGCGCAGCTATTGTCAATGGCGAGCTTGGAAAGCTAGAAAAAGATAAAGTAGAAGCGATTGTTGAGAGTGCAGATGAAATTATCGCTGAAAAGTTGGATGAACATTTCCCGCTAGTTGTTTGGCAGACTGGCAGTGGGACGCAGTCAAATATGAATGTTAATGAAGTCATTGCTCATGTAGGCAATGAGAAATTGGCGGCGAAAAAATCTCCAATAAAGCTTCATCCAAATGATGACGTCAATAAATCACAAAGCTCCAATGATACATTTCCGACAGCGATGCATGTTTCCGCTGTTTTAATGATTGAGCAGCAGCTTTTGCCTGCGGTTAAAAAGTTGAAGGAAACATTAAAGAAAAAAAGTGAACAATTTGTCGATATAATCAAGATTGGGCGGACACATCTCCAAGATGCCACACCATTGACATTGGGGCAGGAAGTTTCTGGCTGGCAGCGCATGCTAGAGAAAAACGAAAGCATGCTTGAAAGTAGCTTAGATTATGTCAGGGAGTTGGCCATTGGTGGTACCGCTGTTGGAACGGGGATTAATGCCCATCCACAATTTGGCGAAAAAGTAGCGGCGGAAATCTCTACTTATACAGGGAGCAAATTCATTTCTGCACCAAATAAATTTCATGCCTTAACGAGCCATGATGAATTAGTTCATGTCCACGGGGCTTTAAAGGCGTTGGCGGCTGATTTAATGAAGATTGCCAATGATGTTCGCTGGCTTGCAAGTGGGCCTAGATGTGGTATTGGGGAATTAACAATCCCCGCAAATGAACCGGGAAGTTCCATTATGCCTGGGAAAGTGAATCCAACACAAAGTGAAGCGTTGACAATGATTGCCTGCCAAGTCATGGGGAATGATGCCGCCATCGGCTTTGCAGCGAGTCAAGGAAATTTTGAACTGAATGTTTTTAAGCCAGTAATCATTTATAATTTTCTGCAATCAGTGAGGTTATTAGCTGATGGCATTGAATCTTTCCATGACCGTTGTGTTGTAGGCATTGAGGCAAATAAAGATGTTATTGAACATTATTTGCATGATTCATTAATGCTTGTCACAGCATTGAATCCATATATTGGTTATGAGAAGGCCGCAGAAATAGCGAAAAAAGCATTTAAAGAAAACACTACTTTAAAAAATGCCGCTGTAAAATTAGCTTATTTAACTGCCGAACAGTTTGATGAATATATTAATCCAGCGGAGATGATTCATCCGAGGGAATAATTAAA
This sequence comes from Bacillus sp. (in: firmicutes), assembly GCA_012842745.1. NCBI lineage: Bacteria > Bacillati > Bacillota > Bacilli > Caryophanales > Bacillaceae > Bacillus > Bacillus sp. (in: firmicutes). The sequence continues at coordinate 94,400 of DUSF01000054.1, forward strand.
CGGCCCCAAGCGATTTGCTTGGGGCCAAGCCATTTATATTAAGTTGAATTAAAATTGACCGTGTGTTCCAGACATTTGTTGTTGTGCCATTGATACTAGGCGCTTCGTAATTTCTCCACCAACAGATCCGTTAGCGCGAGAAGTAGTGTCAGCACCAAGATTAACACCGAATTCTTGAGCGATTTCAATTTTCATTTGATCAAGTGCTTGGGCAACACCAGGAACTAATAATTGGTTACTGTTATTACTATTGTTATTTGCCATTATTATTCACTCCTTAAGAATTTTCTGTGTTGTAAATGGTAGGGTTAGTTGGATTTAAACCAACAGTGTGTGTTAACTGCCTTAATGGCTAACCCTGCGATATTATTCGAAGTTTGTGTGTTGCTTTTGATTTTGTTGCTTCGTTGTATTCTTAAGTTAACCAATTATTTTTTATTTATTAATGGTAATATTTTGAAGATTTTATTTTTGCCAGAGATTTTATGTTGTAGATGTTTAATGACATACACATACTTGTATTAGGTGAATTTCTTTCATAAAGGAGTAAATTAATATTATGTATATATGTCCCTTATGTAATCAACTTGGGCAACAATATTACAAATGTCCAAATTGCCAAAAGGAAATGGAAGATAACGGAAGGTTAATGGATTATTTTGATGACTATAGCGCTTATTTAGATATAGAGGGGATGAAGCTTTTTAATGGCTATCCTAGTGATCAAAAAAATCATCAATGTCCCCATGTTTTTTATTGTTTTAATTGTTCCGAGGAAATAGTTTATTTAATAAACGAGATAGAATATTAATTCGCATTTTTTTTATGAGAATACAGTATTTTATTTCATTCGTTGAAAAAATATTATATAATAATAGTACGTTGTGGGGTAATTTCTAGCATGATTAAAGGTGGTGAGCACGATGGAATATCCTCAAGATATGAAAAACCGCTTAAAACGTATTGAAGGACAAGTTCGTGGAATTCTAAGGATGATGGAAGAAGATAAGGAATGCAGGGAAGTAATAACGCAGTTATCAGCAGTCCGTTCTGCTGTTGACCGGACAATTGGTTATGTTGTTGCCAAAAATTTAGAGCATTGTATCCGAGCCCAAGCGGAAAAAGGGGAAAGTGCGGAAGATGTTATCAATGAAGCTGTACAAATGATTGTGAAAAGTAGATAGTATAAAAAAACTCTCAGCCAAATGTGGCTGGGAGTTTTTTGAAACTAAACTTTAAGTGAACTATTCAAGATTTAGTGGAGGCTCTTCTTCCACTAAATTTCTTGCTTCATCAATGGGTTTTGAAGTTTTTCCGTGTATGACTGTCCCGCCGGCCAAACCTTCGTTGATCATCCGATCTACATCCATAAAATAGCGGTCACGCCCTTCAAATTTGGAATCTTTGTTTTGTGAACTCATCGTCATCCCTCCTTTTCCCCTTAATTTGTGCATAACAATTTCATCTATTCATGTTTTTATATTCAAGAAAAATTTCTACTAAATGATTGAGACCATTTCTGTAAATTTCCAGTTCATCAAATTTCATCGGTTTAGAATTTACATCAAAAATAAAAAACTCCCCATTGATTGTTTTTCCAACATCCATTGAGAACTCTTTTACGCAATCATCACCGAACGCTCTCTCCAATGCCTTTCCTGTACGTGCGGTTAAATCGCGGATGTGCTCAAAATCCTCTGCTGTAGAAATTTCTTCAACTCCGATGATATTTCCCCCTTTTAAAACATGGGTCGTAATGCCGTTTACTTTGCTTTGTCTAATGCCAATTCCGGAAACAAGCCAATTGTTGTTAACATTATGAGCTAAAACACGGTAGTCATAGCTTCGTTCATCACGTTTCATAATTTCTGTCTTTTTCTGCAATATATACTCTCTTTTTAATAATAAAGGATTGATCTTCTTTTCCCAGATGTTTTGGAAAAATGTCGACCCATATATACCGTTATGCCCTTTAATGTGATAGGAATCATCTTCATACTTTGAAAGCACATAGATTCCATTTCCTTTGCTCCCATCATTCGGTTTCAAATAAAGTGAAAGATAGTTGTTTAAATGCCTTTCAAGTTGTTCTTTTGATTGGATTAATTGTGTAAAAGGAAGATGTTTCCTAAGTTTCAAATCCTCTGAAAGGGCTGTATAGATATCCCATTTTTTAAAAAAGTAACTATTAAATATTGGGATGCCTTTTTCTTTACACCAAGCAGAAAAGGCATGAAATTGTTCTGTATTTTCCGATTTTCTGTAGGGGATGCGATTATAAATAACAAGAGGAATCCCATTATAATCGGTAAATACCCAGCCTTTTTTTCTTTTATTAAAAATATAGCCGCCTTTTAAGTGGTTTTCCCGAAATGACAATGTGATCGGAAAGATAATTGCTGTACCACCTTTTTCTGCTAATTTTAATGAAAGATCTTTAAATAACTTAAAGTTTCCTGTTAATGCCGAATGTTTCCCTTCTGTTGTTAAAATACCAATGATAAATTGTTCATTTTCAAGACTTTTATTCTTTTTCATGGAAAAGCACCTCAGGCTCTAAAATAGCCCTTTTTGTTAAATAAATCGCAAATGACATTGGCAGTGCCCTTGATAATTGATCATATTCCTTTAATTTAGGGTGCTTAAAAATAGAACGGCCTGGTTTAGAATTCGCTTCAAAAACCCAAATTTGCCCATTCTTATCAATACCTAAATCAAAACCAATCTCGCCAAGAGTTCCGTTAATTTCTTTTTCTAATATTTCACTCATCGTTAAGACAGCTTGCTCCAACTTTTCAGCCCCATCAGCGGGAATCGGAACTAATTTTTTAATTTCTTCAATTGTTTTTACAATCCCTCCGCTTCCTAAATGAGTTGTAACACTGCCAACACCAGCAACTTTAGCGGCAATGGCGCTCATTTTCCAAACACCAGCATCATCTTTATTCGTATGAATTCGGAAATCGAACGGTTTATTATCAACTTTAATAAGGGCAATCCCTTGTTGGGCAATATACCCTTTAAGGTTTTCGTTGTTGAACTGTGTTTGTAAGAGTGATTCCAAAGACTTAAACTTTCGTAAGTGATTTTTATCATTCTTGCGAAAGCGACAATACAAAGCCTCTCCATCGCTGTCAGCTGCTTTAATGATTTGGTGAATGCCTAAGCCAAGGCTACCATTCATCGGTTTAATATAAATGTTGTGATATTTGTCAAGAAGCTCGCGAATAGAGTTTAAAGTTGGAATCGCGATTGTTTCAGGTAAATAAAGAGTAACTTCAGGATGGGCGCTAAAAATCTCATGTATTTCCCATTTATTGAAAAAGCCGGGATTAAACCAAGGAATTAAATATTCGTTTTGCAATTTATTTTTTATATTTTTTAAAATACTGTGATTTTCAGTTTTACGGTTCGGTAAGCGGTCGTAGACAACGTTTGGAAAAGGGACTTCAATTTGCTTCCAGCCGTCCATACTATGGAAAAAGCCCTTAATTCTACCTGTTTCCCAATTAATATGGTTGGCCCCGAAGACGAATGTAAAAGCACCGACCGTTTTTTCTGTTGAGAGTAATTTAGCAAAAAATAGTGATCGATCACCGATAGGTCTTATCGTGGTGCCGGTAAAACCAGCTGTAAAAATGCCAATTAGTGGACCGAGATGAAGAACACCATCATTGGCAATCACATGAATTTTACTTTCGTAAGGAATTCCGAGCTGTTTCCAAAGTGATTCTGTAATATAAATCGTTTGTGGCTCCTTGGAGCGCTTTATTTCGCAATTGCAAATTTCCGTGCCTAAAGAAATAGTTTTAAAATGGTTAAATGGAGTGTATAAAGATTCTGGGACCCACACATATTCTTTTGATGAATTGGAATGCTTTTTTAAGGAGAATAATTCCATTTAAATCAGCTCCTTCCTTTGAAGTGCAATTTGTTTACAATAATCAATAGGGGCGCTATAGAGAAATTCTTCAATTCCAGGATTTGTTTGCAAAATTGTTTTATGCCCTGGCTTGGAATTTGTGTCAAGAATCCAAGTTGATCCATCTTTAGCAAAACCAATATCGATTCCCAGTTCAAATAAAGGCCGCTCGAAGCTTGCTTCAAGCGCAGTGGGAAGATGGGTTGTAATTGTATTTAAATCATCAAGAAGCAGCTCTCGTTGAGCTTTGTCGAACGACTTTGATTGTAGCCATTCTTCGAATGAATAGGCTGTACCGCCGCCGTGAAGATTTGAAATACAATGTCCTTTTTGGCCTTTGCGAATGCCGCGTCCAAGCTCATGCCAATCATTGTCTTTCTTTTTTTGCAGTAAAATGCGAATATCAAATGGTCTCATTTCTTCATCTAAAAGCGGTAAATATTCTTGGACTAAATACGAATGGCTTCTTACTAGCTGTTTTAACCAATGGCTAAGCCGCTCCTTTTTTGAAAATACTTTATGGATTAAATTTTTATTTCGATGGGTTTGCAGCTCAATTTGCTTTCCTTTCATCATAAGCAAGATAATGCCTCGGCCTTGTGAGCCATTTTCTGGTTTCAGCAAAATTTTTTTATGTTTATTTAATGCCTTAAAAATATCCTCAGAATTTTCCACTTTTCTTGTGATGGGGATATAATATTTAAGCAAAGAATGTGAAGAAAGAGTATTGTAAAGTTTCCATTTGTTTGGCAAGCCATGACCGATAAAAAAAAGATCCTTTCTATTTTTTAACCAATTTACAATTGGTGAGTATTTTTTTATTATCTCTTCCGATGAATAAAAGCAACGGTCATATATAAACGTAGGAATGGGAAAAACGGCTCTATCCCAAGCGTTTGTTGTTGGATTAAATTTAGTACCATGAACATATTCTGTATTTGGGTCAATGTCACCAGGAGAGAAACAAAAAACTTCCATTCCCTGTGACGCTGCTCTTTTTGCGATTTCTATAAAATAACCTTGCTCCGTTTTTTTGTTTAATGTTAAAAATCCAAAGGATAGCATCATTAATTCCTCCTTATTTTTTCCAACTCGAAAGATGAAAACAGTAATTCAGTATTGCTTTAGCGGAAGGCCTTATTTTTGGAGAAAAGCCTTCGGGGTCTTGATTTTTTGAAGGCTTTGTATTGACCTCGATAATCCAAGGCTTTCCATCTTGATCAACAGCAAGGTCTACTCCAAGCTCACCATAAATACCTTCCGCGTTCTGGTCTATAATACTAGAAGCTTCAATGGCAATCTCTTTCAGCAATCGTTCAATTTGGATAATCGTTTTTTTGTCAAAATGATTGTTTAGTGCTTTATTAATTTTAAAGAGCTCTCCTCCTCTCGCAATATTTGAAACAAATTCATTTTTAGAGGAAACTCGCGCGACAATCGAAGTGACTATCCATTCCGTATCACTTTTGCGGTGGCAAAGGAGCCGAAAATCAAGGGGTCGTTCCTCCTCGTACAATAAAAGCTCTAGGCCTTGCTGAATAATGTACCGCTGTTTTTGCAAGCGATGTTTGACTGCATCATATAAAAGGGGAATCGATGAATATTGTTTTGCAATTTCACTAGAAAAAGTTGAATAATCTAAGAAAATACTTTCTTCCTCTGTCTCTATTTTAAAAATATTTTTTCCAAGGCTGCCATGAACGGGTTTCAAGAATAAAAGAATATGTTTGTTCATCATTTCTTCGATTGTTTTTCTGCCATTTACTAGTTTTGTTTCAGGTAAATACGGTAATAAATGCTCATAGCTAGAAAGAACTTCATACACATGCCACTTATTTAAAAAGCGCTCATTGAAATAAGGAATATTGGTCTTATTCAATTCCTGAAAAAAAGCTTGAGCTTTTTCTGAGCGTTCCTTTAAGCGGGAATGGATGCGATTATGGACAACATGAGGGATAGGTAATTTTTCTTTTATCCAGTTTTTATTGGCCGTGCTATACATAAATCCGTTTACACTATCGTTTTGAAAGCTATCATAGTGAAAGACGTAAACAAAAATATGCAGTTCACTTCCATACTTTTGCAATTCCTCAATAAACGTATGAATCGTGCCGAAAGTTTGATGATGAATATAATCCGTAACGATTCCAACAAAAGGTCCGATTTCCCATATACCTTCAGTAGGGTCAATCTTTATTTGGATGTTAAATGGGTCTTTCGGGAGAAGGAGGTCATCAAGTATGGAGACAGGACAATAAATACTGGAATTTTCTATTGCATTTGCAACATGGATTATACAATCTACAACACGTTTTCCCGTTTTTAGCGTTATTTTTTGACCGTTCGTCGTATTTGTTTGCTTCTGTAATTCAGAACTAATTATAATAGTAGAAGATGATTCTGCTTCTTTTTGGTCTTTCGGGAGAATCTGAACTTTAAAAATATTTTTCATAAGGGAACCCTCACATTGCCCATGGGCGTTATGATAAGAGTATCATATGAGAATCGAAGCGTTAGTGTGAGGAATTCGATAAGGAAGGTTGTTATTTAATGAATTTTGTAGGAATGCTTTTGTTTATGGCGATAATCGGAGCGGTCATCGGAGGTGTGACGAACCATCTTGCTATTAAAATGCTGTTTAGGCCGCTTAAACCTATTTATATATGGGGTAAACGCTTGCCGTTTACCCCGGGACTTATTCCGAAACGGCGTCAGGATTTAGCTGTTCAGCTTGGGCGCACGGTCGTTGATCACTTGTTAACTGCCGAAGGGATTCGCAATAAATTTAAAGAGCCACAATTTTTAAATGACTTGGAAGCATGGGCGCAAACAGAGGTTTCAAGAGCTTTGGAAAGTAAAAAAACGCTGTCTGAGTGGTTGGAGGATGTTGGTGTAAGTGGGGTGGAAGAAAGATTAGCGGAAAAATTAAATGCGTTTATTGAAGTGAAATATGAAGAACTAGTCGGGCAAGCTAGGGAAAAAACATTAAGTGAAGCGTTGCCGGAAGGGTTGCTTGTAAAGATTGATTCGAAAATCCCTGAGTTTTCTGCTTACATTTTAAACAAAGGAATTGCTTACTTTGAAAGTAACGAGGGCAGGACCCGCTTAAGCATGATGGTTCAAGATTTCCTCGAAAACCTCGGCTCTTTAGGCAATATGGTACAAATGTTCATTAGCAATGATACGATTGTAAATTCTGTGCAGCCTGAGCTTATTAAATTTCTTAGCCATAAAGGGACAGAAAATATGTTGACACAATTATTGGACCAAGAATGGGATAAGGTGAAAGGCTGGAAGGTTGACATGCTGGAAGAAAAAGTGGGCCGTGATCAGTTTTTGGAATTTTTGAAGAGAAATCTTAATGAACAAATTCCTTATAAAAAATGGCTTCATTCTTCTGTCGAACAAGTAACAGCTTTGTATAAGAAAATGATTCTAGAAATATGGGTGCCGAAAGTTGTTAAAGCAGCCGGTGATTTTGTAGATAATCGCATCGAAGAAGTAATGAAAAGGCTCCATCTCGCTGAAATTGTTCGTAAACAGGTAGAAGCTTTCCCGGTTGAGCGTCTAGAAGTCATCGTTCTTTCAATTTCAAAAAGAGAATTTAAAATGATTACTTATTTAGGCGCTTTGCTTGGCGGATTAATTGGAATTGTGCAAGGATTAATCGTATATTTTGTTGGTTAGGAATATATTTGTTATGATAATAACAACTTTAAGGAGGGACCACGAATGACAAATGTTTATGATGTAGCGTACAGTTTAGAAAAGGCAATTAGGGAAAGTGATGATTTTAAAAGATTAAAACAGCTTGTTAATAGCATCAATAGTAATGAAGCTTCTAAGCGTCTATTTGATAGCTTTCGTGAAACACAGTTTGAATTGCAGCAAAAGCAAATGATGGGCGATGATATATCTGAAGAAGACGTACAAAAAGCACAACAACAATTCACATTAATTCAACAACATGAAGGAATCTCGCAATTAATGCAGGCAGAAGAGCGCATGAGCATGATTATTAATGATATAAACAGGACTATTATGAAGCCATTGGAGGAATTGTACGGGGTACCGGAAGGATTAAAATAATAAGCATGATTTAGTTGGCTGACACAAAATGTCAGCCTTTTTTAGTTCTATCACATTTTTATTGTTCATACGTTTATCATAAAGTGATACTTGTATTAGATGGAACAAGGGGGAAGCTATTATGATGTATCGGTTACTGGCGATTAATATTGACGGAACATTATTGAAATCGAATGGGAAATTATCTCGTGAGACAAGGCAAGCGATTGATTATGTCCAAGACAAAGGTGTTTACGTTACATTAGTTACAAGTCGGAATTTCCCTTCTGCAAAAAAAATTGCCAAAGCATTAAAATTGGAAAGTTATTTAATTACCCATAGCGGTGCTTTTATTTCAGATAATATTGAGGAGCCATTTTTCGAGGGAAGGATTTCTGAAGAAAAAACATTTAATATTGTTCAAGTTCTAGAAAATTATAAATGCTCGATTAGGTTATTACATGAGCGCTATTCAATTGGAAACCGGATTAAACAAAAAGGAAATTTAATGGGGAAGGTGATAGCGAACTCTAATGACCCATTATTTTATCCGATTCAATTCGTCCAAAGTTTAAGTGATCAATTAGTCGATTTTCCTCTCGCCGTACCAAAAATTGAAGTGTACTTTTCCAATAAAGACAAAATGCTTGAAGTGAAGGAGATTGTAAACAAATCTTTCCCTGAAGTGAATGTTGTTGTTACCCATGATTTATCGTTTGAAATTGTTGCAGGGTCTGTCTCGAAGGGACAGAGCATTAAACGCCTCGGCGACCATCTTGGCATTTCAATGGAAAAAACCGTTGTGATCGCTGACTCAATCAGCGATATTCCAATGCTCAAAGAAGCAGGCTTAGGAGTAGCGATGTGGAATTCCCCATTTGAAGTGAAAAAAGCAGCCGATTGGGTCACAAGGTCTAATGATCATAACGGAGTAGCGTTTATGATTAGAGAGCATTTTCGAAAGCAGCAAAGAATTGAATTTTTGCGGAAAATAACAAAATCATAGAATTGTGTGCGAAAGCGTAATGGTGTTTAGTCATCATTATGCTTTTTTGTTATTCCCGTTTGACCAGCACCCTATTGTTAAGTACACTTTAAACAGTGTGACAAGATTATAGATAGACATCAATGAAGTAGGTGAGAAATTTGAACATACAAGTAACAGGCATAGACCCTAAAAACGAACGTAATCTTCAACATATTGCTAATTTATTTTATGAAGAATGTAGCTTAACTACTAATAACTTGGAAAATCCGGATCTTATCATAAACTTTGAAATAAATAATTCGAGGCCAATCATTATATCAGCACAACTCTTTGACGTAAAAACGAATAAACAATATGAAACGCAATATGAAAAAAAGAGCGAATCCCATCCCGGAACAAAGGGATGGGAGAAAGAAGTGCGGCAGGCGATTGCATACGCTTTTTTAACAGTGTTACAAGTGTTGACGGGAATCACACAAAAATGGGGGATTCTAACAGGAATTCGGCCAATAAAACTGCTTCATAACAAATTGAATCAAGGTGTCCTAAAGGAAGAAGCGCATGCTTTATTAAAAGCAAATTACATGATTCATCAAGATAAAATCAATCTTATGCAAACGATTGTTGATAAGCAGTTAAGAGCTGTACCTGATTTATTTTCCCTCCAAAATGAAGTGAGCATTTATATTGGCATTCCTTTTTGCCCGACTAAATGTGCTTATTGTACATTCCCAGCATATGCTATTAATGGCCGACAAGGCTCTGTAGACTCTTTCTTAGGCGGTCTTCATTATGAAATAAGGGAAATTGGTAAGTGGCTTAAAGAACAGGGCATTCCTATTACAACCATTTATTTTGGAGGCGGTACACCTACGAGCATTACCGCAGATGAAATGGATATGCTTTATGAGGGAATGTATCAATCGTTCCCGAATATGGATAAGGTTCGCGAAATAACAGTGGAGGCGGGGCGTCCTGACACGATTACTATTGATAAATTAAAGATTCTAAAAAAGTGGAACATCGACAGAATCAGCATTAACCCACAGTCTTATATTCAGGAAACATTAAAAGCAATCGGCCGGCACCATACAGTGGAAGAGACGATTAAAAAATTCATGCTTGCTCGGGAAATGGGGATGACCAATATTAATATGGACCTCATTATCGGTCTCCCTGGAGAAGGTCTAGAAGAATTTGAGCACACGCTACATGAGACGGCGAAGCTAATGCCGGAATCTCTTACCATTCATACATTATCATTTAAACGAGCATCAGAAATGACGCAAAATAAAGAAAAATATAAAGTGGCAGACCGTGATGAAATTCAAAAAATGATGAATAGAGCGTCTGAATGGACAAAAATAAACGGCTATACACCCTATTATCTATACCGTCAAAAAAATATTCTTGGTAACTTAGAAAATATCGGCTACTCTTTGCTGGGGCATGAAAGCTTGTATAATATTTTAATAATGGAAGAACAGCAAACAATCATTGGCCTTGGCTGTGGAGCGGCTAGTAAATTAGTAGACCCGAAAACGAAAAAGATTACAAGGTTTGCCAATCCAAAAGATCCAAAAACATATAATGATAACTATGAATATTATACAAACAAAAAAATCAAATTATTGTCGGAACAATTTTCCTGAATTGTGAATATTTCATGATTAATAAACAAATAAAAAGGAATTGTTATCTTTTTACTGAATAAAGACAAGTAGCTAAAAATCTAGCAATAAAATTTTTGATGAAGGAGTGTTCCTAATGTCCCAATCTGTGTTGTTAACTATCGAAGGGAGCATTGCAACGCTGCAATTGAACCGTCCCGATTGTATGAATGCGATGGATGTAGATATGATTAATGAACTTCTTGAAAAATTGAAGGAGGTAGCAATTAGTGATGCTAGTATTCTAATCCTTTGTGGAAACGGGAATGCTTTTTCAGCAGGTGGAGACATTAAGACAATGCTTTGGAATGCAGATGAAGATGAATTTGACCGTGTAATGAATACGATTAACGAAATGATTATGACTTTGTATGCTTTGCCAAAATTGGTCATTAGTGCTATTCATGGACCAGCAGCAGGTCTTGGCTTTAGTTTTGCATTAGCAGCAGACTATGTTATTGCTGATAAAAACGCAAAGGTTGCCATGAATTTTATTAATATCGGATTAATCCCAGATGGCGGGGGACATTTCTTCTTGAAAAAACGTTTAGGAGATCTTAAGGCATTGCAAGTAATCTGGGAAGGAAAGGCTTACTCTCCAACAGAAGCTTTAGAGTTGGGATTAGTAGATGAAGTTTCCGAATGTGAAGCAATTGAGGCCGCTTATAATAAGGCAAATGAATGGCTCCAAAAACCAACGGAAGCGATGATTAAGTCGAAAAAAATTATCGCTGATAGCAGTCGCCATAATCTATTAGAAATTTTAAAAATGGAAAAGATAGGTCAAATTAGGATGCGTGAAACGGATGACCATAAAGAAGGAATGAACGCTTTTCTTGAGAAAAGAACGCCGGTGTTTACGGGAAGATAAGGAGACAGTGGGACAGATAGATGATCCTTCTGTCTCCTTTTTCCTTACTCCTTTTTAAATTGTTGGTTATTATTTGATTGAAAAGCATGCTCTACTAGTTCTTTTTGCTGCCCGGGGTTCCTTTTTCCTTGTACACTTGCTGCGGCCACACCTTTTTTACTTGGATTTGCTTTAAATTTCGCCATTTACAAAATCACCTCCACATTCTTATATTTTCCGAAAAAGATTTTTATATGAGTTTTACGAATATGCGTTCGATATGTTAAAATAAAAGTAATATATTTTTGGAAAGACGTGGTTTTGATGGATGCAATTAAATTTATACATACTGCTGACCTTCATTTAGACAGCCCTTTTAAAGGGTTAAATCATTTGCCAACCCCTATTTTTAAAAAATTAAAAGAAAGCACGTTTGTTTCATTTAATCGAATAATCGAGCTTGCTATTAGCGAACACATTGATTTTGTATTAGTAGCGGGTGATTTATTCGATAATCATATTCGTAGTTTAAAGGCACAAATTAGCCTGCGAAAAGGGTTTGAAAGGCTGGAGGAAGCTGGAATATGCGTATATGTTATTCATGGCAACCACGACCATTTAGGGGGTAGTTGGGCAGAGCTAACATGGCCGGAAAATGTCTATTTTTTTTCAGAAAATGTGGAGGTCACCCCTTTTCAAAAAAAAGGTAAAACATTGGCGTATATTCATGGCTTCAGTTATGAAAAACGTGCTGTCACTGAAAATATGGTTAAATATTATCATAAAAAAGAAGACGATTTATTTCATATCGGGATGCTACACGGGAATTTAGAAGGAAAGGACGAGCATGACCCATATGCCCCTTTTACAATCAATCAGCTGTTAGAAAAAAATTTCGATTATTGGGCACTTGGGCATATACATAAACGGCAAATTCTCCATGAAAATCCAACTATTATTTACCCGGGAAATATTCAAGGGAGACATCGGAAAGAATTTGGTGATAAAGGCTGCTTTGTTGTCGAATTAACGAAACTTGAAACAAAACAGCGATTTGTTCCTTGTGCCCCGATTGTCTGGGAAACGGAAAATATTACAATTGATTCGTTGGTAACTGTCGATGAATTAATTATTGCGATAAAAACATGTAAAGAACGATATCGAAATCTTCGTCAAGGAGCGATTGTAACAATTAATTTGCTTGGAAGCGGCCTGCTTCATGAAGAGCTAAATGATAGCCAGTTCATAAATGATTTATGTGACATTGTTAATGAAGGCGAAGAGTTAGCAGAAAACTTCGTTTGGGTGGCTTCATGTCAAAATAATACAGCGATACCATATAATCGAAATCTATTAAAAAGTGAAGCCCATTTTATTAGCGATTTATTGCAGCAGGTTGATGATTATAATGACGATTTTTTTGAAGAAGCTTTAGGGATGTTGCTCAAAAACCATAAGGTCAACCCATTTTTACAAAATGTGAAGGAAGACCGTAGGGAAATTCTCGTTAAAGCTGAAAGGCTTCTTTTACATGAATTGTTGAAGGGGTAGGGGTATCAGAATGAAAATACGAACGATTCATATTTACGGTTTCGGACAATTTGAAAATAAAATGTTTCAATTGCAGCCAACAAAATCGCTTCATGTTTTATTCGGACATAATGAAGCAGGAAAATCAACAATTACGGCTTTTATCCTTGCGATTTTTTTTGGGTTTCCCGCAAGGAATCAAACTGAAAATCGTTATGAACCGAAAACAGGTGCCAAATATGGTGGCAAGGTGACGGTAGAAACTGCTGATAAAGTTATCACAATCGAGCGGGTAAAAGGACGATCAACAGGAGAACTTTTAATTTTTAACGAGGATGGCACCGTCTGTGAGGAGGATGAACGAGAAGCATTATTTAAAGGGCTTGATCGTGCGCTTTATCAGTCTATTTTTTCGTTTGGTTTTAAAGGGCTGCAGGCAATTGAAAACGTGACGTCAACTGAATTGAGCCATTATTTATTTACGGCAGGAACGACTGGTGGCCAAGCTCTATTTGAGATGGAGAAAAAATTAACAAAAAAACTAGATGAGCTCTATAAACCATCTGGACGTAAACCATTATTAAATGAAAAATTAGCGGAATTAGAGTGCGTTCGCAATGAATTAAAAAAATGGGAAGGTAAAGTCGAACTTTACAATAAGTATGTTCAGGAACAAGAACGTTTAAAAGTTCGTTTAAATGAAATGGGGGAAAAAATAACTCAGCTCCAATCATTAGTAAAAGAATATGAAAAAAAACAAATGCTTGAGCCTCATATTACAGAGCGCAAAAAGTGGCAAATTCAACTTAGCCAGATAAGCGATTTTGAGCCTTTTCCTGTAAATGGGCTTGAGCGTCTAGCGCAACTTCAAACAGAAATGCGTCCCTTAAAAGGACAGGCACTTTCGCTTTCGCAAAAAATATCTGATTTACAAAAAGAAATGGATGCAACCAACTATAAAGAAGATTCTATTGCACAGGAAGTAAAAGTCCGATCTTTAAAGGAGAAGCAAAAAGTTTATGAAATGCAAGAAATAGAAAAAGAAAAAATCAGCTTATCGTTAACATATGAACAGGAAGAAATTAACGTCATTATTGGGAAGCTTGGCAGCGGCTATAATGAGGAGATTATAAACGAAATTGATATAAGTCTTACAATTAAGGAACAGCTAAAAAATTTAATAACTAAAGTGGAGCGTTTAAACAATCAACAAACGTTTTTAGATGAGCAATTTAATAAAGCAAAAGCGGAACTTGAACAAGCAGAAGCAGCTTTGCAAAAATTGAAAAAGGAGAAGCAAAAAAATAAAAAGCCAATGCTTGCAGTCATCCTCTCTCTTCTCGCAACATTTGCTGGGGGAATCATACTTTGGGTTTTAAGTGAGAGTATTTATCCGCTCGTTATTTCAGTTATTATTTTATTAGGGTTATCTTTATATAAGTTCACTTTTAAAAATGCCAAAAATCAGCAAATCGAAAAAGAGCAAGTACTTTTAAAACAAAAGGAAAAAATCTTTGATGATATTGTAAAGCAATATGAAAGCTGGGAGCAGGAATTTCATCAAGCCGAACAGGAACTGGCGGCTTTTTGTTGTAAGCATAAATTTCCAAATGAATTGCCAGCAACGCTATTAATGAGTGCCTTTGAATGGCTTGAAGAACTAAAAAAACGAATTCGTACAAAAAGTCATTTATTATTGGAGCGGGAGCGGCTGGAAAAAGAGGTAACAATATTTACAGCCGACGTTAAGGAACTGATTGAGATTTTTAATTTGCAGACAGAGTTTTCGTTGTTGGCACTAGACAAAATCATTGACATAATCGAGAAAGAAAAAGAAAAAAAATATAGAGTTTATCAGCTGAATGAGAAGGGAAAGGAATATCACGATGAATTGACAGCGCTTGAACAGCAGATGCAATATTTAGAAACGGAAATAAAAGTTTTATTTTCTAGCGCCAATGTGGAAGATGAGGATTCATTTAGACAAAAAGGGAAGGCAAATGAGGAATATTCTGCCGTAAAGGCAAAGCTGCAAGCGATTGAAAGCTATTTACAATCGGTACTAAAAGCGGGTGAGGAACGCTATATTGATGAGATTGCAAATGAGAATATACATTACGAGCAAATCATTGATAAAACAACAGAAGCAATAACAAATGCTGATTCAGAAAGAAAACAGCTGCAAGTTAGGCTTGCTGATATAAGCGTTGAAATAAAAAATTTAGAAGAAGGAACTGCATATTCAGACCTTGTGCACCGTTATGAAGTATTGAAGGATGAATTTCAAAGGGAAGCAGGCGAATGGGCAGTTTACAAGGTTGCCAAAGACTTGATTGATCGAACAAAAGATTATTATCGGATGGTGCGGCTGCCACAAGTTATTCAGACCGCACAAACTTATTTTTCATTTTTAACGTTCGATAAGTATCCACTTCTTAATGCACCGACCGAAGACAGCGGCTTTATCGTAGAGCGTCATGATGGCATTCGTTTTACACCAAATGAATTAAGTCAGGCGACAACGGAACAGCTTTATTTATCGCTGCGATTAAGCTTAGCTAGGAATTTTCGTTCAATAACACCTTTGCCAATTATAATTGATGATAGTTTTGTCAATTTCGATAAGGAAAGAACGAAGCGTGCACTAGAGCTTATTCGGGAAATAGCGAAGGATCATCAAATATTATTTTTTACATGCCACCAACATATCGTAGAGCTTTTTGATGAAGCCGAAATGATTAAACTAGAAGGAAGCAGGGGATGATTCCCTGCTTCCTACTTTACTTCCTCCGTATTTTCATAGCGGCTATCAAGAAAATCGACAAAATGGATAAGATAGCCTTCGATTGTTTGTGGATTACGAACACAAGATCCCCATTCAGGCAAGCCATGGTGACAAAGGATGCAATGGTGCATATGGTGAATATCCTCCAATGAAATCATAATATTCTCCGATTCAATAATTTTAGAGAGCAATAAAACGCCATACGGAATATGCCCAACCATTACACCAAGCTCATCCATCATAATGCCAGTCGCTTTTCTGTTTTCTAACGATGAATGGTCGGCTGTAGGGAATAAAAATTTAAAATCCTCAAACGTTTTTCCAGCATGATGATACTCAAGCAGTTTTCCAATATCATGGAAAAGAATACTAACGATTAATAAATCATAATTTGCCACTTGGCCTTTATGCTTAGCCATCCCGTAAAACATTGAATAAAGATGGTCAATCGTATCTTTCCATACAAATGAACGGGAATTTGAGCCAGGGTTGTCGGTTTGTAAATCAGCCCATAATTCATCTTTAAGTGCTTTTTCAACGCGATGAATGAGTTTGAAAACAGCCTGAAACGGGTTATCCTCAAATTTTACGATATAGCGGGCAATACGCATCAGTCCAACGGTATGCTTCAATAAGCCGCCTAAATAATTATGGTGATGTCCTTTGGCCGCAGGCCTGATTCGAAACTGGTCCCAAAAGCGGTCCATAGCCTTAATGGCGATTTCTTTAAAAGGTGATTGAAGCTCATATAGATAGCTGAACAGTTCAATAGTTAAATCTTCAATATTTTGTTTCGTTGAGGCAATAAGGGAAAACGGATTAATATTTTCCTTGCACGGCTGTATTTTGTGTATTGAGATTGATTTATGGCCTCTATAATCCTCGACTTTTCCACTTACTTGAAACAAATTATATTCTTCAAGCATTGGTGTATAGCGAGCCAATGCACCGTCATTGTCCCACATTTTCGCATTGATTGCGCCATTACTGTTGCTGAATTTAAATTTTAAATATTGTTTATCAGTTTTTGTTTTTTCAACTGTATATTCAGTCAAAAGGAGCTGCGCATTTACATCATTGCCTTTAACTTCAGTTTCAATATTAAAATCACTTTTCCCTTCCTCCCAGACAGGAGGTGGATACTTATTCAAAATGGTTGCTCGTTCTTCCTCAGTACTATTGATTCGAACGGGGACAAAATCATAAAAATATGTTTTTCTGTTTTCCATTTACTTCCTCCGTGTTTATCGACTCGTTATTTGTATTATAACCTAAATGGGCTCGGTTTTGTGTGAAATTACTATAGTTTCGCGTCAATCATCGCAGATGTTTTACGCATAATTTCCCAGCGCCATCATATTTTTTAATAAAGCCTGTCTACTGAAAAAATTGGATTTTACTTTAAAAAAGGGGTGAACACAATGTTAACATTGCCATGGTGGATTTATCTTGTGTTAGCAGGAATCATTTTTAGTGCCTTTATGATGGTGAAAACGGCGAAGGAAGAGCAGGATGTAGATATGGAGTTTATCGAAAAAGAAGGCGAAATTTATATACAAAGAATGGAAGAGGAAAGAGCACGGCGGAAGGAGCAGATGCAAAACTAGAAATGTGTTTGCGGCCAGTTTTTAACCAGTAGGCTAAAATGTGGCCGCATTCCCGCTTATTTTTCCCCATTAATAAAATCAAAAGTACCTTTTAAATCTGCATCCTTAACTTTAATATTTGCTTCTTTTAATTCATTTTTAATTTTTTCTTGGACAACAGTTGGGTCCTCTTGAGCTTTTTCTTGAGCTAGTTCTTTTCGTATTTCATCCTTCATTTCATCGAAAGGTTTTAAAGCTTTTTTGTCAGTTAGTTTGATGATGTGATAGCCAAAGTCCGTTTTTACAAGGTCACTAACTTCCCCAATGTTCAGTGCGTAGGCCGCATCTTCGAAAGGTTTCATCATAAATCCCGTTCCAAAGTAGCCTAAATCTCCACCTTTTGCAGCGGAGCCAGGGTCTTCAGAATATTCTTTTGCTAGTTTCGCAAAATCTTCCTCGTGTTTAACTTTTTGTAAAACGTCTTTCGCTGTTTTCTCATCTTTAATTAAAATATGACTTGCTTTTATTTCAGGTTTCATTTCATCATATTTCTTTTTCATCTCATCCTCAGGAATTTCGAAATAGTTAACAAGTGCTTTATCTTGAATGAGCTGAAGACGAAGGGTGTCTTTGAAGGCTTTTTCATCTTGGACCCCATTTGATGCAAGGAACATTTGGAATTGATCTCCATATTGTTCTTTCAGTTTTGCAAGTTCGGCATCTACTTCTTTGTCCGTAACAGGATACTTTTCACCGAGCACTTTTTCTAATGCTAGTTTGTATAGAACATTCCGACCGTATTGTTGTTTTAGTTCATTATATAACTCATCCTGTGTAATATTTCCAGCCTTCGTTTCGGCAATTACATTAGAGCTACCAGTATTTCCACTACATGCAGCTAGTCCAAAAATTGTTACGGCCGCTGTTGCTGAGAGAATCCACTTTTTCATCTTTGACACTCCTCGTATTTTCAAAATTTAACCTATGACATGACATACTATATCATATTTTTTATGTTATATAAAAATTATATTTTCGTATCGGTATAAATAAGGACAGTGGCCCATTCGTTTATTTTATTTATTGCATAATATGGGATAAAGCCTACGAGGGAGGTGTTCGTTATGTCTGAACAGGTTGGCTATGGTGGCTATGGTGGGGGATTTACATTAATCATTATTTTATTCATATTATTAATCATTGTAGGTGCATCTTGGTATTGGTAAGAAACGAGGAGAATACTATGAAAAAACAAGGGGCTAGTAATCGGCCTCTTGTTCTAATATACGAAAAGAATTTCAATATAAGTGGAAATAAGCAGAATAGTTATTAGTACATTTATTGTTCGAAAAACCTTTGGTTGACGTTCTTCGGGAATCTCTTTTCGTAGACACATTTGGTTTGTCATTGAATTAATTATATATAAAAAGAAAACCGCAAATGTAATGAACGGGAATACCATTTTATTGAGATTCCTCCTTTACAAAATATAGTAGCTTAAAAGATTTACATTTGTACATGTAAATAACAATACCAAAAAAAAGAAGAAAAAGATAGTTTATAACGATAAAGGGACTGTCACCAAATTTATCCGACATATTGGAGACAGCCCTTACTATTTGTTATGAACTAATATATCAAATGAGTTTCTCGTATGTTCAATCATGCTCTTTTTAGGAGCTTTAATTAAAATCATTAAATAAATAATGTCTGATACTGATAAGCCGATATTTATGGCAGCTATAATTGAAAAATAATGCATAAATTGCGGATAAATAATGCTACAAAAAATTAAAGGACAAGTAATAAATACAGTTGGCGCTAGAATTGATGCTATTTTTATATTCCTAGGCAGCTGATGATTATATTGAATCGTGAAAATTGGCAAAAACCGCGAATTGAAATAAAATCTGACCTTTATTCTTTGTCCAGTTAACCAAGCGGGAATTGCATGGCAAACAAGATGTATAGGAATTAACAATAGTAAACAAATTAAAAATAATAGCATGTAATCATCGTTTAAATGTGTGCTTTCATTTATAATACTTAGTGGAACATACATCATGATGAAAGCAGGCAGCATAACGAACATTGAAACAACGATAAGTCGCTGATTGCCGAGATCACGAGATAGATTAATTGTTTTCCAACAATTCATTTACATTTACACCTCAAAAAAGGAATGATATGTACCCCGATGGATACTCAACTACTGTATTATGAATTGCTGTAAAAATCAATACTTGCATTGTAAAAAAAATTGTTAAATTAAAATCGTAAAGGATGTTGTTGGGAAATGGGAGAGATAAAGAAACGGTTGAAAAAAATAGAATATCATCAAAGGTTATTACTAGAGATGATTCAGACTCAAAATTTCCCGGTATACAGATTGATAGTAAAAAATGATTTATCAGAAGAGGAAGTTGAGGAGTTATTTAAACTATGCGATGACCTTACGATTCAGTATGAACAACAGAAAGAGGAGGGCTTTGTTTACTTTATGCCACTCCTCACACAGTTTATTAACTTGGTTAATAAAAAGTTAGATCCAGAAGAGACTATTCATGCATTTCTGGAACAGAAAATGTATGTTACTTTGATGGAAGTCTTAAAAAAGACTTTAACAATTGCTCAAAAATAGTTTTAGGTTTTGACAGGTTCTTTGTCGATTTCCTGTTCTTCATATACATTCTCTTTTTTTGTTAACCGACCATTTTCTTCAACAAATTCTTGATTAAGGTTTTCGAAGGAACGTTCAAAAATTTGCATGAAATCATCACCATAAATATTTCGCACGATACACATGAATTCAACCATTTCCGGGAATTTCCCGTAAAGTTCACGAAGTGGTAAAGCTGCTTTGTACGCATCGTATCCAGAAGCGTCATAGGCCTCCATTGACTTTAATAAAATTTGTTCGCCTTCTTCTGTTAATTCTACATATGTGTTTCGCTTGTCATCCTCTTTTTTTGAAAATTCCAACAAGCCTCTTTCTTCTAATTTCTTAGAAAAGTTGAAAGCTGTTGAGACGTGCATGACACCGAATTTTGCAATTTCTGAAATAGATGCCCCCTTTAAATGGTACGCAATCCAAAGGATGTGGTGCTCATTTATGTTAAGGTCAAAAGGCTTAATCCATTGTTGCCAATCCTTTTCAACCGACTTCCATAGAGCTTTACTTAGTTGGGCGATTTTTTGGCTGAATAAAATGGCTTCTTTCATCGAATATTGAATGTCTTCACGTTTCATTTAAAATCACCTACTTTCCTGAAATGATTATTCTAGAAATCTAATTTTATTATTCTATTATGCCAATAATTGAAAAAAAGATAAAGAGAATTTTTTGTTTAAATTCAGAAAATTGGTTAAACTTTTATAAATTTATTCCAAAAATTGAAAAAAGACAAGGTATTATGGCTACCCTTGTCCGATAAATTTTTTATTTAAGTTTAAAGTTTTTAAGCCTTCTTCATATTTTCGAGTTTTTGAATTGATTCTTCGATGCTTTTTAATTCATCCAAAATATTTGTCTTTTGTGGTTCAATTTCCTTTTTCCATGAATCAATTGATGTTTTTACATCCTTTGAAAAATCCTTTAAAATAAGCGCTCCTTCTTTTGAAGCTTGGACAACTTGATCTTTTAATTGAGTTGATTCTACTTTTAAGGAATTCAATGTTTCTTTTACCTTTTTACTGTTTGCACTGATTGTACTTTTAAGTTCATCGCCGCTTTTTGGTGCAACAAGAAGGGCAGTGGCTGCTCCAGCAAGACCACCAATAAACAAACCAAGGAATAACGATTTTCCTTTTGCCATAAATACCAACTCCTCTGCAATATTACTTTTATTATAAAGTAAAATTTTTTTACAAGAAACCCTTATAACATGTGGATACAGCCAATAATATGGATTTTTTTACAAAAAAGCCCTACCTCAATTTGCAATAGAGGCAGGGCACTATTTTTAACCTTCGAAACTATTAGATCGCGGTACAGTGATTTTTGATCTTTTTAGGATGGCGGAAACGATTGGATAAATGACAATCATGGCCACAGTATTAAAAACTGTAGTAGGTAAAACTACCGTTGTGAATAAAGCTAAGAATGATGCACCGCCGGGCAATCCAAAAAGAATCATCACTGAGCCAAGAAATACAGTTCCGCTAATCATTGTGCCAATGGCAGTTAAGACAGCTGCTGATGCAACAGATTGATTCAATTTTCTTACAGCAAGGAAAAGCCCAAAGAATAAGAACGCTGTAATTGGTTTATCAATCATATTGGCAACTTGACCGCCTAGGAAATTAGTTGTTAGTGCTGATACGATGCCTGTTGCAATTGCTAAAACAAAAACATTTTTCTTTTCTGGAAATAGCATGATTCCTAGAAACATCATCGTTAGAAGCATATCAGGTTTCATCCCGAAAAGAATAGGTGGCACTACAGCGTGTAAAACAGCTCCAATCCCAATTAACATTGCTAATGACACAAGTACTTTCGTATTCATTTCTCATCTCTCCTCGTCTAATCTAAACTTTTTCTTTCCAATAGTGCCCTCATGACCTATTGCGAAAGTTATTATTATTTTATCAAATTTTTTAATTGTTTGGAAGGGTAACTTAGTGCTTTGCTTTAAATGAAAGCATGTAATCACGTAAAGCTTCACAAGCTTCGATTGGAACCGCATTATAGATTGATGCGCGGCAGCCGCCAACAGAACGATGGCCGTTCAAACCAACGAAGCCAGCTTCTTTTGCACCTGCTAAAAATTCTTTTGAAAGCTCATCATTTGTCAGTGTAAACGTTACATTCATGTTTGAACGGCTGCCAGGCAGTGCATGCGCTGAGTAGAAGCCTTCACTTTCATCTATTGTATTGTACAGAATAGAAGCTTTTTGCTCGTTTATTTGTTGAATTTTCTCAACACCACCTAGCTCTTTTACCCAATTCAGTACAAGAGAAAGCATGTAGATGCCGAATGTTGGCGGCGTATTGTATAGTGAATTGCTCTCTGTATGTGTACGATAATCAAGCATTGTTGCCAAGTTTTCAGGAATACGAGATAATAATTCCTTCTTCAGAATAACGACTGTTACACCTGATGGGCCAAGATTTTTCTGCGCCCCAGCGTAGATTAAAGAAAATTTCTCTACATCAAATGGGCGGCTTAAAATGTCGCTGGACATGTCGGCCATCACGTCGATGTTGCCGAATGAAGGGAAGTCAGCCCATTGTGTTCCGTAAATCGTATTATTTGATGTAATATGCAAATAAGCAGGGTTCTCACTAAGCTTAATTTCTTCAAAGCTTGGGATAGACTTATATTTTGACTCTTTTGTAGAAGCGGCAATATGCGTTTGACCTAGTTTTTTCGCTTCTTGTAAAGCCTTTTCCGACCATGAACCAGTTAAAACAAAGTTTGCAATTTGTCCTTCTTGTAAAAAATTCATTGGGATCATTGAAAATTGCAAGCTCGCTCCACCTTGTAAAAAGAGCACATCATAGTTTTCTGGGATATTTAATAGCTTTTTCAAAGTTGCTTGTGCGTTATTATGGACTGCCTCATATTCTTTGCTGCGGTGGCTAAGCTCCATTACTGACATTCCAGATCCTTTGAAATCGATAAGTTCAGCTTGTGCTTTTTGAAGAACTTCTAAAGGTAATGCAGATGGGCCAGCGTTAAAATTATAAGCGTGTTTCAATGTAAAATCCTCCTCAAAAATAAAATCACATTTTTAATACTATCCTAACACGTTTTCGTGCCTTCGGCGTATTTATTTTTTTAATATTCGACGATTTTTTATGATTTGACAATTCCATTTGAAATTTCTTTTGCTAAGTTTTGCAAATCCTCACCTGTATATTCGCTTGCGTGGGATTTTAACACCGTGCCATAGCCGTCGCCTTTACCGTAACGAGGAATAATATGAAGGTGTAAGTGAAACACTTCTTGCCCGGCTTTTTCTCCGGAATTACTGACAAGATTCAAATCGTCAATTTTTAATTGGCTTTTTAAAGCATTTGTAATTTTAGGAACGACTGAAAACAGTTGTTCCGCTGTTTCTTTTGGCAAATCAAATAAGTTTTCATTATGCTTTTTTGGGATAAGTAATGTATGTCCTTTCGTTAATTGCGAAATATCTAAAAAAGCTAATACATTTTCATCTTCATATACTTTTGCTGAAGGAATTTCTCCATTGACAATTTTACAAAAAATACAATCTGACATAAATAAGCCCAACCTTTCAATAGAAAATTTTTCTAATAAACATTATACAGAATTTTCGCTTCGTAAACCAAATATGATTGTAGGTACACAAAAAAACAGGGCGTCTTAATGAGCGCCCTGTTTTTTGAAGAGATTTGGGAGTTTGCTTTTTTGCGTCTAAAACTATAGTTTGTCTTTCACAGACACCTCATTTTCAAAGGAATAGTATCTAAATCAGTTATATGCCGATCGTAGACACCTCATTTTCAAATGGATTTAAGTTTTATTCAGCTTATAAAGCAAATAAGTTGTCTTTCACAGACACCTCATTTCGGATTAAAATGACGTTACTAAATCACCACTTAGATTGTTCATCGCCATCATCTCCCTCAAAATTAGGATTACTGCTACTAACTTGTTGAACTCCCCTCTTCGTTTATTATGATAACCAGCAACGAGGAATCTATACATTTATTTTTTTAAAACTTGTCGGGATTTAAAAAGTATCTTGTCAATGGAAAATTTGCTAAAATTATGGTGACTATGCTGTTAGAAAGGATAAGATCAATGGCAAAATTACTTGAAGTTCATGATTTAACCGGCGGCTATACGAAAAAGCCTGTTATAGAAGAAGTAACATTTGAAGTAAAGCCTGGTGAAATTGTAGCGCTGATTGGTTTGAATGGAGCTGGAAAAAGTACAACAATAAAGCATATTATTGGTTTGATGGAGCCGAAAAGTGGCTCTGTTAAGATTAATGGTGCGACTTTTAAAGAAAATCGTGATGGTTATCGCAAGCAATTTACATATATTCCAGAAACGCCGATTTTATATGATGAATTAACTTTGTACGAGCATTTAGAACTTACAGCAATGGCTTACGGCCTTCAAAAAAACGAATTTGAAGAGAGACTTGAACCTTTACTAAAAGAATTTCGCATGGAAAAGCGCTTGAAATGGTTTCCCGTTCATTTTTCTAAAGGAATGCGGCAAAAGGTGATGATTATGTGCGCCTTTCTTATTCATCCTAGTCTTTATATTGTCGATGAGCCCTTTGTAGGTTTAGACCCAGTTGGCATTCAATCCTTTCTTACGATGATGGAAAAATCAAAGGAAAAGGGTGCTGGCATTTTAATGTCTACTCATATTTTATCGACAGCAGAAAAATATTGTGACCGTTTTGTCATTCTTCACGATGGAAAAGTAAGAGCACAGGGAACGATGAATGATCTTCGCGAACAATTTCAGCGCCAAGACGCTTCATTAGATGATCTTTATTTACAGTTAACGAGGGAAGATTCATGATTGATGCAAATAAGCTTTGGAAACAAAGATTTCAATTATATTTGAAGGATACGAGACGGTATTTACGGTTGATTTTTAATGACCATTTAAAATTAGTATTGCTTTTTGCTGTTGGCGGTGGGGCTTATTATTATCAAAACTGGCTGAAAACACTGCCAGAAGATTTTCCAGCTGCTATCATTATTGCTTTGATTGCTGCAGTTTTTTTAACACAAAGCCCGATTCAAACCCTTTTAAAGGAAGCGGATTTAGTTTTTCTCTTACCTGTTGAAACGGAGTTAAAGCCCTATTTTAGAAGGTCAATCATGTATTCCTATATGATTCAATGTTATTTGCTTATTTTTGTGATTGCTGCCTTAGGGCCTTTATATTTACACCAGTCTGATACATCAATTCAGAAATTACTACTTATTATTGTTATATTGTTAATAGTAAAGGGAGTTAACATTATAACGAGGTGGAATATGCAATTTTCGACAGATAAAGGCTCCTTACTAACAGATCAAATCGTGCGCTATATAATCAATGTAGCATTCGTTTATTTTCTAATGTCCGGTGCTAATTGGATTTATCCATTAGGAATTGGAGTGTTAGTTTTTCTTTTAGCGTTTTATTTTTCTTTTGCTACTAAAGGTAGGGGGTTAAATTGGGAAGGACTCATTGAAATTGAAGCACATCGAATGATGACTTTTTATCGGATTGCCAATATGTTTACAGATGTTCCGAAGCTTAAGGAAAAGGTTAAGAGAAGAAGCTGGCTGAATTGGTTGACAAGCCGTCTTCCCTTTGAACAGCGGTCAACGTTTTCTTTTCTATATTATCGAACATTTTCGCGAACAAGTGATTATGTAGGTATTTATTTGCGATTACTTATCATTGGCAGCATTCTTCTTTATTTTCTGCCGTTAGGCTATAGTAAATTATTCGTGTTGCTGCTATTTGTGTACCTTTCAGGATTTCAATTGCTACCATTATACAGGCACCATTCTTTAAAAATTTGGATTGATTTATATCCTATTTCAACGGAAGTGCGCCGTGCGAATTTTTTACAAATGCTCTTTTCTTTACTGTTAGTAAAAAGCGTGTTCTTTTCGCTTGTTATCTTTTTTACAGGTGATTTGATTCTCGGCTTTATCGCTGTTGGCGCAAGTTTTGTATTTACATACTTTTTTACGTTTTCCTATGTGAAAAAGAAATTGCTCAAGCAGGAAACATTATTCAATTAATAAAAAAAATTCGTAAGGATGAAAAAAATGGATCGTTTTTTAGCTTTTCCGTTAGAGCAAATACCTTTATTAATAATTGCACTTGCCATTGCTTTATCAGTTCATGAATTTGCCCATGCTTATGTTGCCTATCGTTTTGGCGATCCAACCGCTAAAAATCAAGGCAGGTTAACTTTATCGCCATTAGCCCATTTAGATATTTTCGGAACGATTATGATTTTGATTGCGGGGTTTGGCTGGGCCAAGCCTGTTCCTGTAAACCGTTTTTATTTTAAACAGCCGAGACTTGCAAGCGTCCTCGTTTCGCTTGCAGGACCATTTAGTAATTTACTGCTTGTCTTCATTGGGTTTATATTGTGGTATAGTTTAATGATGAGCGGAGTGTTTGCCGGGTTACCAAGCAATGTTACTGAGACAATCTATCAGTTTTTTAATTTATTTATTTTATTGAATATTGTTTTATTTATTTTTAATTTAATGCCGTTTCCGCCCTTAGACGGTTATCGTGTGCTAGAAGACCTTTCGTCTCCCAATATAAGAGCGAAGCTGACACAGTACGAAAATTACGGAATTTTGATTTTGTTAATACTAGTTATTACACCGCTAAATCAATATACGATTACGCCGGTTTTTCATAAAGTGATTCCTTTTGTTTTTACATCAGTGAAAGACATTTTTAATCATTTATTTAACTAGAGTGGTTGGACAATTAGAACATTTTATGACATATTGGCATTGTATATATACATTAAATAATATGTTAGGCTATAGTTGTAATTAGTGGCCAAAAAATATACATACAATAAGCATGTTAACTGTTGCTATGAAATGCTAAAAAATAGAGGCAGTGGAAAGGTGAGGAACTAAATAATGAGTAATCGCGTAATTAATGATACTTTATTAAGAGCGGCAAGAGGTGAAAAAACGGATTATGTACCGTGCTGGTATATGCGTCAGGCGGGACGTTCACAGCCGGAATACCGCGCTTTAAAGGAAAAGTATTCTTTATTTGAAATTACCCATCAGCCTGAGCTATGTGCTTATGTAACAAAGCTACCAGTTGATCAATATAATGTTGACGCAGCTATCCTTTATAAAGATATTATGACACCACTTCCTGCCCTTGGTATCGATGTGGAGATAAAAGGTGGGATTGGACCTGTTATATCAAACCCAGTTCGTGGCATTGAAGATGTGGAAAGACTTGGGGAAATTAATCCCGAAGAAGATGTTCCATACGTACTAGATACGATTAAATTATTAGTAAACGAGCAATTGGATGTACCGTTAATTGGCTTTGCTGGTGCTCCTTTTACACTTGCAAGCTATATGATTGAAGGCGGACCTTCTAAAAATTATAATAAAACGAAAGCATTTATGTATTCACAGCCGGATGCTTGGTTTAAGCTAATGGACAAGCTAGCGGCGATGACAGTTACATATGTAAAAGCGCAAATCGATGCTGGCGCGAAGGCGATTCAAATTTTTGATTCCTGGGTAGGAGCGCTAAATGTGGCAGATTATCGCGTCTTTATTAAACCAGTGATGACAAGAATTTTTACAGAGCTTCGTGAAATGAATGTTCCATTAATTATGTTTGGTGTTGGCGCAAGCCATCTTGTTCATGAGTGGAATGATTTGCCATTAGATGTGGTTGGTTTAGATTGGCGATTACCGATTTCTGAAGCAAGAAGAATGGGCATTACAAAGACAGTTCAAGGAAATTTAGACCCAGCAATTTTACTTGCGCCATGGAATGTGATTGAAGAAAGAGCGAAAGAGATTCTTGATCAAGGAATGGCCCAGCCTGGCTACATTTTCAATCTTGGTCATGGTGTATTCCCAGATGTGCAAGTTGAAACATTAAAGAAATTAACAACATTCATTCATGAGTATTCAGCTGAAAAGCTAAGTAAATAGGGAATATGAAATTGAAAGGCTGACTTGTAGGAAGGAGTCAGCCTTTACTGACTTATTAGAGGTGAGCGAATGGCTAAAAAGAAAATCGGTTTGCTTGTGATGGCCTATGGGACTCCATATAAAGAAGAAGATATTGAACGGTATTATACCCATATTCGCCGCGGCAGAAAGCCAACTGTAGAAATGCTAAAGGATCTTCAAGATCGATACAATGCTATCGGTGGAATTTCTCCGTTAGCGAAAATTACAATGAAACAAGCAGAAGCCCTTGAAGCGAAGTTAAATGAACAGCATCAAGATCTTGAATTTAAAATGTATTTGGGACTAAAGCATATTGAGCCCTTTGTGGAGGATGCAGTTAAAATGATGAAAAATGACGGGATTGAAGAAGCAATCGGCCTAGTACTTGCCCCACATTTTTCTACCTTTAGCGTGAAGTCTTACAATGGTCGTGCCGAGGAAGAAGCAGAACGGCTCGGCGGGTTAAAGCTTCATTTTATTGAATCTTGGTATAAAGAGCCTTTATTCATCGATTTTTGGGCTGAAAATATTAAATCTATTTATAGTAAGATGTCAAGTGAGGAAAGGGAAAAAGCTGTATTAATTGTTTCTGCCCACAGCTTACCGGAAAAGATTTTAAACATGGGCGACCCATATCCAGAGCAGCTTGAAGAAACTGCAAAGCTAATGACGGAAAAGTCAGGGGTTTGTAATTATGAAATTGGCTGGCAAAGTGCAGGCAATACACCAGACCCGTGGTTAGGGCCTGATGTTCAAGATTTAACAAGAGACCTATTTGAGCATAAGGGCTATAAATCTTTTGTATATGCGCCCGTTGGCTTTGTCGCAGACCATTTAGAAGTATTATACGATAATGATATTGAGTGTAAGAATATTACTGATGAATTAGGTGTTACATATTATAGACCTGAAATGCCTAATGCGAATCCGAAGTTTATTGAGGCTTTGAGCAATGTAGTCACGAAAAAACTGAAAGAAGTAGGCGGATCATTGTGAAGATAGAAAAGAAAAAAGTTGTCGTCATTGGCGGTGGCATTGCTGGAATCACAGCTGCTTATTATTTGCAAAAAGAGACTAGTGAGAAAAATCTTCCGATTGAAACTGTTTTAATCGAGGCATCAGAGCGCTTAGGCGGGAAGGTGCAAACGTATACTGAAAATGGCTATGTGATTGAAAAAGGGCCTGATTCATTTTTAGCAAGGAAAAAAAGTGCTTCTAAGCTTGCGGAAGAAGCAGGATTAAAGGACCAATTAGTAAGTAATGGAACAGGGAAATCGTATATTTTAGTTAAAGACAAGCTTCATTCAATGCCAGGTGGCGCCATCATGGGGATTCCGACGAAAATTGCTCCATTTGCAAAATCTGGAATGTTCAGCCCACTTGGCAAGCTCCGAGCAGGTGGGGATTTTATCCTCCCGCCTTCAAAGGTGAAAGGTGACCAATCGCTAGGGGGATTTTTCAGAAGAAGATTTGGTAATGAGGTTGTAGACCATTTGATTGAACCTCTTCTTTCTGGTATTTATGCTGGTGATATCGATCAAATGAGTTTAATGGCAACATTTCCGCAATTTTATGAAGTGGAGCAAAAACATCGTAGCTTAATTTTAGGGATGAAAAAAGCAACGCCACAGCCTAAGCCGGCTTCTAGTAAAGCCCAAACAGGAAAAAAAAGCGGTGGCATGTTTTTGTCGTTAAAGAGTGGACTTGAATCATTAGTTCAAGCGCTTGAAGCAAAGCTAAATCCTGAATTGGTAATGAAAGGTGTATCGGTTGAAGAGGTTAGTCGCAAAGAAAATCAATATGTGTTAAAGCTGTCAACAGGGGAAGAAATGGTGGCAGACAGCATAGTTGTTTGCATACCACATAAACAAACGGCGCACATTTTTTCTAATTATTCATTTTTTGCGCCATTCAATTCTATTCCATCAACATCAGTTGCTAATGTTGCCATGGCCTTTCCTGAATCAGCAGTTAAAAATGACATTGATGGCACGGGGTTTATTATTTCGCGTGACAGCGGCTATTCGATGACTGCTGTTACATGGACACATAAAAAATGGCCGCACTCAGCACCAAAGGGTAAAGCGCTGTTGCGTTGTTATGTCGGTAGACCAGGCGATGAAGAAATTGTGAGCCGCTCCGATGAGGAAATTATTCAAATCGTTCTCAAGGAATTAAATAAAACGATGAACATCACATCAAAGCCGGAACTTGCCGTTATTACAAGATGGCCTGATTCAATGCCACAATATACTGTTGGGCATAAACAACGGATGAACGAAATTACTGAAAAAATGCGTAAAGACCTACCGGGGGTGTTTTTAGCAGGGGCATCTTATGTAGGATTAGGCGTACCAGATTGTATTGATCAAGGTGAGGAAGCGGTTAAGCTTGTGTTGGAGTATTTGAAATAGTTTAATTTAAATATCAATTTATTTTTTGTTTGAATTTGGTATGGGAGAGCCTCGGTTTCGGGGCTCTTTTTTTGCTATTCTGATTTAGGAAAGTGCTGGTATTTTTGAGTGAATCTTATAAATTTATGTCCTATTTTAAAAAATCTAAAAAATAGATAGCTTACTTTAGTATCAATATAGTACAATGGTCCTAGATCAGTTAGGTATTTATACCTATAAATGAGTGATACATAAGTATTAAGGGCTATGTTTCAGGTTGGGAAATTTTACAGACGGAAAGGAGTATATTTTTATGTTCAACTTGAATGTTCGAAAAAAGTTATCATATACCTCAATAACAATTGACCAAATTAGTAATTATACGGAAGAACTTAGGGAGGTCCTTACCAATGCCATTAGTGGCAATTTGACTAGCAGGGTGGAATTGGCAGTAGCACATCCATGCTACGATATCGGCTTATTGCTGAATCAATTGCTTGATGGATATGAGAAGAAATTCAGAGCCATTTCTTTAGACCTAACCAATATTGTTTCTGTCAGCATTGATGAAAACTCATTTATAAATAAAGTGAAAAAGGATTCTATAGAGTTAGGTGGAAACCTTGATTCTATTGTTTCAGCATCAGAACAATTAGCAGCATCTGTTCAATCCGTCTCAAGTAACAATTCACATGCAGCGCAGAATATAAAAGAGGTAAAAAGTACAGCAGTGGAAGTGAAGAAAGCGCTTCTTGACTCTGTAGGAGAAATTCAAGAAATCCATAACGAATTCCAATCGCTTACATTACAAGTTGAATCATTAGATAAGCAAGTTAGTTCTATTGGTCGAATGACACAATTAATTTCTGACATTGCCGAACAAACGAATTTACTCGCTTTAAATGCTTCAATTGAAGCTGCCCGAGCAGGAGATTATGGGGGTGGCTTTGCTGTCGTGGCAAAAGAAGTTCGAAATCTTGCTGAATTAACGAAGCAAAGTGTTCATGATATTCGCGAAAATGCACTTAGTGTTCAAGATGAAGCTTTGAAAACATCTGAGAAAATTAAAGTAACATCAGATAAAGTGAAAGAAAGCAGTACGTCCATTAAATCATGCTATACGGATATGGAGCATATGTTGGACTCACTGGAAGAAGGGATTAGAGAAATATCAGAAATTGCTCCGATGATTGAAGAACAATCGGCAGCATTCCAAGAAGTAACAGCTACTATAAGTGATATGAAAAATACAATGGCGAAAACAACGGATGATATTATTGTTAGTTCAGAGAATTTATATCACTTAGGAACAACCACAGAGAGATTGAGAAACGAACTTGACTCTCTCGAAGTTACCTTAAGTGCTAATGATATTATTAATTTGGCAAAGACTGATCATCTGTTATGGAGGTGGCGGATTGAAAATATGCTCTCAGGTAAAGTCCAATTAGATGCTAGTAAAGTAAAAAATCACAGGTTATGCCGTCTGGGGAAATGGTACTTTGGGACTGGCGGGGAACAGTATGGCAGTAACCCAATTTTTGAATCGTTGGATTCAATTCACGCAGAATTTCACAATATGTGCTTTCAGGCGGTAGACTTCTATAATCAAGGAAAAAGGGATAAATCTCAAGAAATGTATACAACCATTGATGAATTAAGCAAACAGGTTATTACATTATTAGACAGTTTAAAGCAGTAGCAATGAATGCTTTTTAAGGTGGGGATTCCAAAAAAATGGAGGTATTTGTTGGCAGGCAACCAATTTTCAATGAGAAGCAAGAAGTTGTTTATTATGAACTCCTCTATCGAAATAATTACTTAAATGAGTATCGGGGCACAAACGGAGATTTAGCTACAACAGATGTTATCGTGAATAGTTTCTTAAATATCGGCATGGAACAACTATCGAATCAAAAGCCGTGCTTTATTAATTTTACAGAAAATCTTCTAAAACTAAGGGTTCCAACCTATTTTTCTCCTAATTCCATCGTTGTGGAAATATTAGAAGATGTTCCTGTTTCAGACGAACTGATTCAAGTATGCAAAGAGTTAAAGGAATTAGGCTATATGATTGCGCTGGATGACTTTGTTATGGGTTCTCCAATACCTGATGCCGTACTTGTATATGCTGATATTATTAAGATTGACTTTCGTGATACGACAAGATGGGAGCGGCTTGAATTAAAAAAACAGCTTGAGCGTTTTCATGTCACCTTCCTAGCGGAAAAAGTCGAAACATGGGAGGAATTCAAAGAAGCAAAAAACGATGGGTTTACTTATTTTCAGGGGTATTTTTTTAGCAAGCCGGTTATCTTAAACAGCTACGATATTCCTGCATACTATCATTCATATGTATTGATTATGAATGAGCTGAATATTGAGGAACCCAACATTGATTATATTGCAGACATTATCGAAAGGGACTTGTCATTATCGTACAAGCTATTAAAATTGATTAATTCTCCGCTTAATCGTTCTAGATACGAAATAAGCTCTATTAAACAAGCGATTTCATTTCTAGGATTAATTAAAATTAAGAAATGGATTTATATATTAATGATTCGAGGATTAAGTCACGATGACAGCGACGTAATCTCGAAAGAAGTCATTCGATTAAGTTTAATACGAGCTAAATTGGGAGAGTTGTTGGCAGGATATGAATTTAAAATCTATAATCGTTCGAAGTACTTTTTGCTTGGATTGATGTCGTTAATGGACAGTTTGCTGCATTTGCCAATGGAAGTAGCTATTAAAGATTTACCGCTTACAAAGGAAATAAAAAATGCGCTGTTAGGTGAAGAAAACGAGTTAAGAAAAGTGTTGGATTTCATCAAAAGCTTTGATTACATGCCAAATTCAAAAGAATTTTCGCAGTCAACGGTGTTTTCTTTGTCCGATACGGACATGATGACGCTTTATTCAGAAGCAACAAAATGGGCTGATACCGTTTTAAATCAAAATATTTAACAGATATATGGAGTGCGGGAGTGCTATAAAATAAAGGGGATGTTTGGAGTGTTATTTGGTAAAAATTACAAAAAAAAAAAAACAGAGGGAAAATTATAAAGCAGATTTAATTAAAAAATCAACATCTATGAAAGGAAAGTTGGATATATCACAATATCCAGAACTAAAGCGCCAATTACAGTTTATTGACTTAATGGAAGAAGATTTAGAACTAATTATCGCATTGAAACCATTAATTGCAGAAAATATTGATTGGATTGTGGACAGGTTTTATAA
Source organism: Bacillus sp. (in: firmicutes) (assembly GCA_012842745.1). Lineage (NCBI taxonomy): Bacteria > Bacillati > Bacillota > Bacilli > Caryophanales > Bacillaceae > Bacillus > Bacillus sp. (in: firmicutes). The sequence goes on from DUSF01000054.1 coordinate 128,116, forward strand.
AGGTGTTACAAAACAGCCGAATCTAATAGAGATTATCAATAAACATAGCAATGTAGATAGGTTAAAACAAACACTAAAAGTCCATTTAACGGAGTTATTTAATGGTGAAATCAATGCCGAATTCATAATGAAACGGAGACGCATTGCTCATGTCCATGTACGTATTGGATTGCAATCTAAATGGTATATGTCAGCCTTTCAAGATTTAGCAAACTCACTTGCAAAGCTGGTAGAGAATCATTTGGCGAATCGAGAGGAATCCATAAAAGCAATAAATACAATAAACAAGCTATTGAATATTGAACAACAAATTGTGTTGGAGGCATATGATGAAGAAATTGAACGAATAAGGCAAGAGCATGAGAATCAAAAGGATAGTATAAGAAAAAGAATAAGTATAACATCGGAAGAACTAGCGGCTATGGCTGAGGAGACAAGTGCGGCTATTAAGCAATTAACGATTCAAGCTGAGAATATGGCCTCCTTTGCAAAATATGGAACCGATTTGACGAATAAAGCAGAAGTTTATTCAGAAGTTGGAAAAAGCCAGATGGACATCCAAAATCAAAATATGAATACCATTAGTGAATACATGGCAACGATTATGTTGGATACGAAAAATCTTCTTGAAATTTCTAAACAAATAAATGAAATCATCGAGATTGTGAAAAATACAGCTGATCAGACAAATCTCTTAGCGTTAAATGCGGCAATAGAAGCTGCAAGAGCGGGGGAATATGGCAAAGGGTTTTCGGTAGTTGCTGATGAAATTCGCAAGCTAGCGAATCAAACGAAAGACTCTACTAATCATGTGACAGCATTTATCGCTAGAACAAATATGCAAATAGAAAGTGTTGTTACATCCGTTGAAAAAGTCAATTTATTAGTTGAAAAAGGAATAGACGATATGACTAAAACAGACAGTCATTTCATTGAAATATTGGAAGCTATGAAAGAAACAAAAAATCAAAATTGTAAAATTCAACGAGAGTTAGAAACCTTTACACAAGTGTTTAAAGAGATAGAAACTGCTTCTACAGAAGTAGCTTATTCGACTGATGATTTAAATTTGATTATTAACGAACTTAATGAGAATGAACTAGTTGGAAGGTAACACTTTATTCGTCATTTTTAAGAAATTACAGAATAAATGAGGAGGAAGAAAGGTGGCAACAATTTTAGTTACAGATGACGCAGCATTTATGCGTTTAATGTTAAAAGATATTCTCGTAAAAGGAGGGTATGAAGTAGTTGGTGAGGCTGAGAATGGAAAGGTTGCGATTGGTAAATACATGGAGTTGAAACCAGATTTAGTTACGATGGATATTACAATGCCTGAAATGGATGGAATCACAGCATTGCGGGAAATAAGAAAAATAGACAGTCAGGCAAAAGTTATTATGTGTTCAGCAATGGGGCAACAAGCGATGGTTCTGGAATCCATTCAAGCAGGGGCCAAAGATTTTATAGTGAAGCCATTTCAAGAGCCGCGGGTGATAGAGGCTGTGCAAAAGGTATTAGGATAATGTGAAAATGTTTAAAGTATAAGAGGAGAAGGCTGTATGGAAAACAAAAACTTTACTATGAGCATGGAATGTCCCCCAGTCGCATCATTTTTACCACTTTTATTAAAGATAAGCAGGGAGGTGATGCAACATTTGCAAGCAGATATGCAAACAAGATTATGCTTTGCTGTGAACGAAGGGCTGATTCATGCTATCAAATATTCGAATGATAACGAAATGAATATGACATTAAAATTCAATATGAATAATGATTATATCGAATTTACTATAAAATATTACGGTATAGAAATTCCTACTATTGTATTTGACGGAATAACCTCTCATTTATTTGACGGAAAACTATGGGATGAGTATGGAAAATGGTTATTAGTTATTAGTGAAATTGCAGATGAGTGGTCATTTAAGAGAGATGAACAAGGGCGGAATATATTAAAAATGAAACATATGTACGCTGATTAGCATTATAGTAAAGGTGGCTTTTAAAAGGTGAGATGGAGAATTAAACAGGGCTGGCGAACAAGGTAAAGGGTTTGCTGTTGTTGCTGCTGAAGTAAGGAAGTTAGCGGAAGAGTCAGGATCTGCTGCATTTAAAATCAGTTCGCTTATAAGCGTCATCCAAGAGAATATGAAACATGCCATTGATGCGATGAGCGAAGGACGAATGGCCGTGAAAGATGGAACGACTCTTGTTGAACAGGCAGGTAACCAATTCGAGAAAATTACAGAAGCTGTCGCACGTGTTGTCAGTGAAATGGAAGAAATGACGGATGCTGTCCAACGCATTAATTCAGGAGCAACCCAGCTAGTCGGTGGAATTGCAGAAGTAAAAAATACCTCTAAACAATCTGCGCAACATTCGCAAAATGTGGCTGCGATAACAGAAGAACAATCCGCCTCTATTCAAGAAATTGCCGCAAGCTTAAACATGCTTTCCCAAGTTGCGGAAGAGCTACGTGATAGTGTGAAAATGTTTAGAGTTTAGAGAGGTATATTCTATGGTAGCAAGAATAATGACAGTTACTTCGGGTAAAGGTGGAGTCGGTAAAACAACTATCACCGCTAATATCGGTACGTCTCTAGCAATATTAGGACAAAGGGTTTGTTTAATAGATGCTGATTTTGGGTTAAGAAATTTAGATATTCCATTAGGATTGAGCAACAGAATCATCTTGAATTTATCTGATTTCATGGCGGGTCGCTGTAAATTGGAGCAAATTATTATTAAGGACAAGCAGCTTCCAACCCTTTCATTTATCTCATGTGGGCTGGAGGATGCATCAGAATTTAACCGATGGTTTTTTCGGGATGTCGTTCATCAAATTGCCATGGACTATGATTTCGTGCTAATTGATTCACCAGCGGGAATAGAAACTGGTTTTGAAAATGCTATTCTTGCTTCTGATGAAGCAATCGTTGTAACAACACCACATTGGACATCAATCCAAGATGCAGACCGTGTGATTGGTTTGTTGGAAGATATGTTGCGACCGACGCCGCAATTAATTATTAATATGGCAAGGGAACATCAAGAAGCAACGGAATTTATCGTGGATACGGAGACAATGGCAAACATTCTTAAAATCGGAGTTTTAGGGACAGTGAATGAAGACATAGAAATTATACGTTCAATTCAAAAAGGTAGGCCAATCGCTTTAAATCCAGAATTTGAAAGCGGGCTGCGGTTTCGCCATATCGCTCGTAATTTAGTTGGAAATATGCAGAAGCCATTTATTGAAGCGAAACCAAAACAGAATCAAAAAAGATATTTATCGAAATATAAAAGATTATTCAGTTGGAGAAGATTGCGATAGTTTTTTATCGAAAATAATCTTTATAACGCGGGGAACTTCATATGAAATTAAAAACAAAATTGATTATTGGGGTAGCGGTTTTAGGTTATGAAGACAATTGGATATTTGCTAGCTAAATAGGTTCATAATGTAATGAATAACTCCTTAATTGGAATCTGAGATTGAAAAAGGGAATCAAAAGTGCACTTTGATTCCCTTTTTTGCCTCAAAACAGCTGGAGAGGGAATCGAACCAACCATATGATTTTCCAGAAATAAAAAAAGGACAGCTACAAAGCTGCCAATGGGGTAGAAGTGTCTGAACCTCTCATGACTAAAGTCACAAGGTTCTAAGGTACTATCCATACTTCCCTTAGACTTTCATGGGCGAATGCTATCAGCGCCCTGTTGGCCCGATTCAAGACCATTTTGAACGTTGAAGATTTATGTGACAGACGTTTTTTCCTGTCAAAACCTTATATCCTCAGTCGTATCTTGACTTTAACCAGATTGTACTATAACAGATAACGAAAGTCAATAACTGTTTTAAAACAACTTTTTTGGGGTTGGGAGCTAAACCTGCCACATGCCCAAAGTTTTCATTTAGAAAATCAATTTGATAATATTTAGAAGAAATACTTTAACGAAAGGAGATGTATTTTTATGAAGCTAACGGTTGTCGGATTTTGGGGTGGGTTTCCGCAAACAAATGGTGCTTCGTCAGGATATCTTTTGCAAGCTGCTAATTTTAATTTACTAATTGATTGTGGCAGTGCCGTCTTGTCAAAAGTACAGCAATATGTAAACATTATGGAGCTTAATGCCGTCATTTTATCGCATTATCATCATGACCATATTGCGGATATTGGGCCGCTTCAATATGCTAGAATGATTCATACGATGCTAGGTAAGGGAAATGCTGAATTACCAATCTATGGACATGCTTCTGACGAAGCGGGATTTATGAGCTTAACAAAGCTACCGCATACGAAGGGCTATGCCTATAATCCTAAGGAGGATGTAAAGCTAGGGCCGTTTACGATTCGTTTTATGAAAACAAAACATCCAGTTGTTTGTTATGCGCTGCGGATTACAAACGGTGAGAAAACGATTGTCTATACGGCTGATTCAAGCTATTTACCGGAATTTATTGATTTTTCCGAGGCTGCAGATTTGCTTATTTGTGAATGCAATTTGTACAGTGGGCAGGATGGTGCTAGTTCAGGCCATATGACAAGCACAGAAGCAGGGGAAATTGCTAAAGAAGCAAGAGTGAAAAAGCTATTATTAACACATCTTCCGCACTATGGAGACCATCGTGACTTAGTAACGCAAGCAAAAGCCATCTATGGTGGCCCTGTGGAATTAGCTAGAGAGGGCTGGACATATTGAACAGAGAGCAAATATTAATAAGGGAGAGAGTGTATCATGCTGTTTATCAATAACAAAGGGATCACAGACCCAAGAATTAATTTAGCAATTGAAGAATTTGCTGTGAAAAACTTAGATAGTAATGAAACGTATTTACTTTTTTACATAAATGAACCTTCGATTATCATCGGCAAAAACCAAAACACAATTGAAGAAATAAATGCAAAATATGTTGAGGAAAATGGCATCCATGTTGTGAGACGGCTTTCTGGAGGTGGCGCGGTTTATCATGATTTAGGTAATCTCAATTTCAGCTTTATTACAAAAGACGATGGCAATAGCTTTCATAATTTTAAAAAGTTCACTGAACCTGTTGTAATTGCTCTTCATAAACTTGGCGTTCAAGCTGAACTTAGCGGCCGCAATGATATTGTTGTGGAGGGGCGAAAGATTTCGGGTAATGCCCAATTTTCTACAAAGGGTCGGATGTTCAGCCATGGGACGTTGATGTTTGATTCCAATATAGATCATGTTGTTTCAGCATTACATGTTAAAATCGATAAAATTGAGTCAAAAGGGATTAAATCGGTGCGCAGTCGCGTTGCCAATATTCGGGAATTTTTAACTAGTGATATGACAATCGAAGAATTTCGGGAGCTGCTATTGAATTACATTTTTAGTAATGACGGAGAAATTCCAGAGTACAAACTGACGGAGGAGGATTGGACTCAGATTGAAAAAATTGCGGATGAACATTATCGAAATTGGGACTGGAATTATGGGAAATCACCAAAGTTCAATATGCAACGTTCACATCGCTTTCCAGTTGGACAAATTGACGTGAGGCTTGATGTTGATAAAGGTATAATAGAAAATTGCAAAATTTTCGGTGATTTTTTTGGAATTGGTGACGTCGCAGGAATTTCCAAGAAATTACAAGGGATTCGTTATGATAAAGAAAGAGTGGAGTCAGCGCTAGACGGAATTGATTTTACATTTTATTTTGGAAACATCGAAAAAGAGGATTTTATCAACTTATTATTTTAGCTATCTCATCTTGAGGTAGCTATTTTTCGTTAGGAAATAACTGTTAAAATAATATTTTAATATACTAAATTTCATCAAAATGACAAAACTAAAGATTGAAGTTTTCTAACATTTCTGTATAATTTAATACATAAAAGAAAACAAGTGTTAAAGTGCTAAAACAAAATAAGGGGGCAACAAAATGAATTGGAAAAAAGCGGTGGGTAGTTCGGTACTAAGTTTAATGCTTCTCGCAGGTTGTGGCGGCGGCCAAGCTGACAAACCAGCACAAGAAGAAAAAACTACTTATAAGGTAGGAATCACACAAATTGTCGAACATCCTTCATTAGATGCAGCAACAGATGGTTTTAAAAAGGCATTAGCAGATGCAGGACTTGATGTAGAATATGATGTACAAATTGCACAAGGAGATAAAAATAATAACTTGACAATTGCAAATAACTTTGTTGGTGACAAAGTGGATCTTATTTTTGCAAACTCGACTGATAGTTCACAGGGGGCATTAAATGCAACGAAGGATATTCCGATTGTATTTACTTCTGTTACAGATCCTGTAGGTGCTGAGCTTGTTGAGGCAATGGACAAGCCAGGTGCAAACATTACTGGTACAACAGATACTCACCCAGAGGCAATTCCTAATACAATTAAGTTTATTGATAAGTATTTTGAAGGAAATAGAGTTGGAATGATTTATAATGCGGGTGAACAAAACTCAAATGCACAAGTTGAGCTAGTCAAAAAAGCAATGGAAGGGACAGATTTAAAGATTGTGGAAGCAGCAGTTTCAACTTCAGCTGATGTAAAGACAGCTACTGAATCTTTAGTTGGCTCTGTTGATGTTATTTACATTATCACTGATAATACGGTTGTTAATGCCTTAGAAAGTGTTATTTCAGTTGCTAATGATAATGATATTCCACTGTTTGTAGGTGAATTAGACTCTGTTGCCCGTGGCGGCTTCGCAGCTTATGGTTTTGACTATTATGATATTGGCTATGAAGCAGGACAAATGGCAGCGCAAATTTTAAAAGGTGAAAAAACTACTGCGGACCTTCCAGTTCAATATCCGCAAAATCTGAAGCTATTAATTAACAAAAAGGCTGCAGAAGAAATGGGGATTAAGTTAAATCCTGAATGGGATACCATTGCTGAATATATTGAATAAAAAATAGTGCACATAATGTATTAACAACTAGGTTGAGAGGATGAGCGTTCATGTTCGTAGCAATATTTGGCTCGATAGAATTAGGAATTATATATGCAATAATGGCTCTAGGTGTTTACCTCTCTTTCCGGATATTGGATTTTCCAGATTTAACAGTTGATGGAAGCTTTGTAACAGGGGCGGCAGTTACTGCCGTCCTTATTGTTAACGGGGTAAATCCATTTTTAGCAACAATTGTTGCCCTGTTTGCTGGTTTTTTGGCCGGATGTATAACGGGGTTATTGCATACAAAGGGGAAAATTAATGCCCTTTTGTCAGGGATCTTGATGATGATTGCCCTTTATTCTATTAATCTTAGAATTATGGAGAAAAAATCCAATGTCCCACTATTAAATAAGGAAACTGCGATTACAAAGCTAACTACTTTTTGGAAGTCATTAGGATTTGACGATGGCATGAATCGTTTTTTAACGGGTATTGGCCTTGAAAATTTTTTGCCTAAAACATGGGCCGTTTTATTTTTTATGTTAATTATAACGATTGGTATTAAGTTGATTACGGATTGGTTTTTACGAACAGAAATTGGTTTGGCAATACGCGCTGTTGGCGATAATAAAAAGATGATTTCAAGTTTTTCGGCAAACACCGACAACTTAACGATTGCTGGGTTGGGGATTTCGAATGCATTGGTTGCCTTTTCGGGTGCGCTTGTTGCCCAATATAATTCCTTTAGTGATGTAGGTATGGGAATTGGGATGATTGTGATTGGTTTAGCTTCGGTTATTATCGGTGAAGCATTATTCGGAACGAAAACTATTGCCCGTACAACTCTAGCTGTTATTGGTGGGGCAATTATTTATAGAATTGTCTTAGCACTTGCACTTAAAGTGAAGCTTTTAGATACAGGTGATATGAAATTAATTACTGCAACAATTGTTGTTCTAGCCCTAACTATCCCGAAATTTATTGATGGACAAAAGGAAAAGAAACGAAAGAAAAAACGGAAAATGGAACAATTGAAAATGGCAAGTGAGGGGGGCGATGCTAATGCTGCATCTAAAGCAAATCTTTAAAGTGTTTAATGAAGGTACATTAGATGAAAAAATAGCCCTAAATCAAATTAACTTATCACTTGCCCCTGGTGATTTTGTAACCGTAATTGGTAGTAATGGCGCAGGAAAATCAACGTTAATGAATATGATTTCAGGTGCTTTGACTCCTGATGTTGGCTCTGTTGTTATTGATGGTCAAGATGTTACGAATTTGCCTGAATATAAACGGGCTCGTCTGATTGGGCGGGTGTTTCAAGACCCAATGGCAGGAACAGCGCCGACAATGACGATTGAAGAAAATTTAGCAATAGCCTATTCGCGGTCAATACGAAGGACACTTAGAAAAGGTGTAACGAAAAAGCGCCGCGACTTTTTTAAAGAACAGCTTGAAAGCTTGCATATGGGCCTCGAAAACCGTTTGAATGCGAAAGTCGGTCTTCTCTCTGGCGGTGAACGCCAAGCACTATCGCTATTAATGGCGACTTTTACAGAGCCCAAGATATTACTGCTTGATGAACATACAGCTGCACTAGATCCATCACGTGCAGAGTTGATTACTACTATTACAAAAGAAATAGTCGAGAAATTAAAATTGACAACGCTAATGGTTACCCACAACATGCAGCAGGCAATTGATTTAGGCAATCATTTAATTATGATGGATAAAGGTCAAATTATTTTTGAAGTTTCAGGCGAAGAAAAAGAGAAGCTAACAATTGAAGATCTGCTCAATGAATTCAAGCGAATTCGTGGAACAGGTATGGCTAGTGACCGTGCGTTGTTAGGGTAATAGAAAAAAATCTGGTGCCAGTAGGTGCCAGATTTTTTTGACATTGTTTCCACTAATAATTTTTGAATATCCCCTTTTTATCGTTTATCGTAATAGATAGGTAGAATACTAGCAGATGGGGAGATGGCATGAAAAAACGACTTGCATTCTTATTATCTATTACGTTGCTTATCACCTTAACTCCTTTCACAGCAGTTAATGCAGCTCAAAAAAGATTGAATATGACTTATTTATTTACAAGCAGTGAAACTGATCCAATAAAATATATTAACATGACTAATCATACACTTGATCAAGTTTCTCCGCGCTATTTTCAAATATTAGATGATGGTACTTTAGATGTAACGATTCCATCCAACAGTAAGTCAGTTATTACAGAACTGCATAATCGAAATATGAAAGTAGTTCCGTTTTTGGCAAATAATTGGGCCAAAGGGGAAAAAATGTTTGCAAACAGTGAGCAAATTGCAGCTCAGATTGTAAAAACGATTAATGAAAATAATTTAGATGGGATTAATATTGATGTTGAGGGCCTTGGTTCAACATATAGAGATCAATTTACAAACTTTATTAAAATATTAAAGGGAAAATTACCGCAAGGGAAAATTCTCTCTATTGCTGTTGCCCCAAATCCATGGGGAACAAACAAGGGCTGGCAAGGCTTCTATGATTATCAAGCGCTTGGCAAATATGTCGATGTTCTCTTTATTATGACTTATGATGAAAGAGGCGGCGGTTCAAAAGATAATGGGCCTGTAGCAAGTATTTCTTTTATCGAAAAATCGATTAAATATGCGCTTCAAAATGTTGCACCTGAAAAAGTAGTGTTAGGTATCCCGTTTTACGGCCGTGTTTGGAATATGGAGGATGTAAATGATTCTCTCAACCAAAACAATAATAGAGTTCTAGGCGAATCAATTTCTTTAAATAAAATTCAAAGCTTGCTAGATACGTATAATGTTACAGTTGTCTATGATAAGAATTCGGAAAGTGTGAAAGGAACATTTGTTGTTAAATCGACCGACCGTGAATACCGCTTAAAAACTTGGTTGCCACCTTTGAAACCAGGCACTTATGAGATGTGGTATGAAAACAGTAATTCGATTAAGACGAAGCTTGGTCTAGTTCAAAAATATAACTTAAAGGGTGTTGGCAGCTGGAGTTTAGGACAGGAAGATCCTTCAATTTGGACGGATTTCCGTTTATGGTTAGATGGTCTTGATTTTAAAGATGTCGACATTAATCACTGGGCCTTTAATTCGATTGCTTTTGCAAAAGAAAAGCAGTGGATGCTTGGGAAGGGTGCGGTTACTACATTTAAGCCAAGTGATTCATTAACGCGGGCAGAAGCGGCAACAATTTTAACTCGTGTATTAAAGCTAGGCTTGAAAGAGGAACCGGCATCACCGTTTAAAGACATTGGTTCAGCCCATCAATGGGCAAGTGCAAATATAGAAATTGCACGACAACATGGATTAATGAAGGGGACAAGTGATACAACATTTGCTCCTGGCAAGGCATTAACAAGGGAAGAAATGGCGGCCATTCTAAACCGTTTAATTGGGGACCGATTCCCTGAAGCAGTTCAGCCCAAGCTGATGTTTAAGGATCAAAATGATATTTCTGATTGGGCCTATCCTTCGATTGTTCATATGAGTGAAAATTACATTTTCTCAGGATACGACGATGGAACATGTAAGCCGAAGAAACAAATAAACCGTGCTGAAATGGCGGCCTTATTAGAAAGAATAGCGAACTATTTTCCAGAGTAAATTGATTATTGCTATGATGAATGCACCGGCAAAATGGCTGGTGCATTTTTAATATTGAAAAAAATTTAATTTTCTAAGAAAATAATAAAGAGGGGTGAGAGGGAAATTGAGTACAACTACTGTTATTGCGAAAAAACAATCACAATTTAGAAATGGGCTTCAAGATGGAATAAGCATCGGGATAGGCTATTTGCCAGTAGCTTTGACCTTTGGGCTACTAGCGAAAGCGACTGGTTTAAGTATTGGAGAAACAGTGTTGATGAGTTTGCTCGTGTACGCTGGGGCTTCACAATATATTTCATTAAATTTAATTGCACTAGGAACTAGTCCGATTGCGATTGTCATTACAACTTTTATCGTCAATATTAGGCACTTTTTAATGACAGCATCATTAAATGAAAAAGTGGAAAAAGATCATCCTTTTATAAAAGGAATCTATGCCTTTGGGATCACGGATGAAACGTTTTCGGTAGCGGCTACGAAAGAAGGCAAGGTAACGACACCATATATTTTTGGTCTAACCTTGGTAGCTTATGGGAGCTGGGTAATTAATTCGGGAATTGGCCATTTCGTAGGTGCAAGTTTGCCGCAAGTGTTACAAGAAAGCATGGCAATTGCGCTTTATGCGATGTTTATTGGGTTATTGGTTCCATCCTTAAAAAGGCAGCGAAAAATTATTTTTCTAGCTGGAATTGCTGCTATTTTAAACAGTCTATTTACATATATACTTCCACCGGATTGGTCAGGTTGGGCGATTGTTAGTGCTACATTACTATCAGCAGTAGGAGTTGAACTAATTTTTAATAAAAAAAAGGGGGCGGAGCAAAATGGATAAATCTGTTGTATTGATGATTATTGGCATGGCCATTGTTACGTATTTTCCACGGATGCTTCCGCTTGTAGCGTTGAATGGGAAAAAGATGCCGCCGTTTTTACAAGCCGTACTTAGCAATGTTCCATTTGCAGCACTTGGGGCATTAATCGTTCCAGGAATTTTTTTAATTAACGAAAATATTTGGTACGGAGTCATTGGTGCCACAGTTGCCTTTTTAGTTGCCTTTCTCGGCGCCAACGTTATTATCGTTGTGATGAGTTCAATTGCTGTGTTAACTATGTTTTCGTTATTTTTATAATGTGAAAAAATAAGCACCCAAGATGGGTGCTTAACTCCAAATTTACTTTTACTCCGTAACTGTAAACTGATATTTCTCCATTAAATGCATGTCCATTGCATCGGCATGATAATATACAAAATATGTTCCAGATTCAGCAATGCTCACTTCGGCGCTATATACGCCATCACCAATATTGTTCGCTTGTATTGTTGTATGATCTTCGTCCGCCTTTTCTTCTAACCAATATTCAAAGCTTACATCAGCGTCTTTGACATTTTTTTCAGCAGCGGTAATTTTCACTTCAAACGTAATCGGTTCGTTCACTTTTGCAACCTCAGTGGACATTGAAAACTCTGCTTCTGGAAAAACAAAGTCTTCCTCAGAGCTGCAGCCAACTAATAAAAAAACAACTAAGAAAAAGGGTACTATTATTTTTTTTACCATTCATTTACCAACTTTCACCTTTATTTAAGTTCGTTCATTATTCGCTTATAAATTCTGTCACTATCAAAGCCTTCACCCATTGGTAAAGATTCTACAAGCTTGTTATTTTTATCAAGCATATAAGTAAAGGTTGTATGAACGAAGTTTCCTGTTCCAGGGTCTCTGTACATGAACTGGAATGGGTTGGAAAGCTTCCTAATATCATCTTCTTCTCCCCTTAAGAAATACCAGCCAGCACTGTCATCCGTTATATTAAACCGCGCTGCATATTGAGATAGTTTGTCCGGAGTATCCCTTTTCGGGTCAATTGTTACCGAAAGAAATTCAACTTGATCACCAAATACACCATCTTCTTCAAGTTTCTTACGTAGCAAATTCATTCTTAACGTCGTAGTTGGACAAACATCTGGACAATTTACATACATAAATTCTATTAAACGAATCTTTGGTGGTAGGTCTGCGAATGAATATTCCCCGCCAAAGGCCGTTTCCATTACAAGATCTTTAGGCAATTCAACGCTTCCAGGTCGAATGACTGTTAAGTAAAGAATCCCAGCTGAAATTCCTATAACAGCCAAAGTTGCAAACGTTATATAAATTTTTTTCAATTAAAACACCTCGTTCTAAATAGTAGTTCTATTCCATGATACTATAAGCTGCTTAAAGAAAACAGGAAGAGGTGTTGAAAAAACATGAATATTGTATGAACATGTTGAATAAGTTTTTTAAATAATATATGTTCTAAATTAGTTCATACTAACTACAATTAATGATATATGGCACGGACACGAAGGGGAGCATAGAGAAATAGAGGAGGAATTTCTTTGAGCAAATTTTTAAAATGGCTTTTTCTTATTTATGGCTTATATATAGTTGTTGCTTTATCCTATTTCCTTTTTATAGCTGGTACATCTAATTTACCTGAAATATATAAAGGTACTGCTGCTGACCCTCATACATTTATGAATACAAGACAATTGGAATTGACATATGAATATTCAAAAATTAGACATATTATCTTCTTTATCTTAATTCCATCTGATTGGGTTTTATATTTAACGATTTTAGCTGTAGGACTTTCTACGCGCTTCCGCAATTGGTCAGAGGCTTCTACTAAATTTTCATTTATACAAAAAGCAATCTATGTATTTTGGCTCTCGCTAATAAGCTTCATCATTATGTTTCCAATTCGATACATTACATACCAATTATCAAAAACTTATGGAATCACAACATCGCCATTTTCAATTTGGATGAAAGATCAATTTATCGACTTTTGGCTTGATACTTTATTTTTAGTTCTTCTTGCTGTTGTCGTTTTTACACTTATTCGTAAATTTGAAAAGCGCTGGTGGTTTTATGCGTGGGCACTTTCCGTCCCGTTTACGATTTTTCTCATGTTTGTCCAGCCTGTTCTGATTGATCCGCTGTATAATGATTTTTATCCGTTAAAAGATAAAGAATTAGAAGCAAAAATTTTGGCTCTAGCGAGTCAAGCGAATATACCGGCAGAGCATGTTTATGAAGTCAATATGTCTGAAAAAACAAATGCATTAAATGCGTATGTAACAGGTATTGGTTCGAATTCTAGGATTGTTCTTTGGGATACAATGTTAAATAAATTAAATGATAAAGAAGTATTGTTTGTGATGGCCCATGAAATGGCGCATTATGTAAAAAAGCATATCTATATTGGAACAGCGACGTACTTAATCATTTCATTTGTTGGGTTATTTTTAGCGTCGAAACTTTTCAGATGGTCTCTGAATAAATTCGGAAAACGATTAAAACTTAACGGGACTCGTGATATTGCTAGCCTCCCATTGTTGTTAGTAATCATTTCTTTGCTTACATTTGCTTCAAGTCCATTTACAAAGGCTTTTTCAAGATATATAGAGCACACAGCCGATGTTTATGCGATTGAGATGACACAAGATCAAACAGCGGCAATAAGTAGCTTTCAAAAATTAACTGTAGCTGGGTTAAGTGAAGTAAATCCACCTTCCATCGTTAAATGGCTGCGCTATGACCACCCAACAATGCTGGAAAGATTGAATTTTTTAGAAAACTTCGATGTGGATAAGCCAAAATAATTTATAATAACCCCCTTTTTTCAAAAAAAGATGAATTTTTTCGCAAAAAGGGGTTTCCTTTTTAAAATTCCTGTTATATAATACAAACAGAAAGTAACAAATGTGTAATATAACAAGATGCATCAAAGAATGAGCTTAATGGAAGGAGTGGAGTAGTACCCAAAATATTTTTCGATATTAACAACTATGTGGGTAAGAGTGTAAAGTAAAGACCAGTATAAAAATATAGTGTTTTTAACATTGGTGCTGCTTACATCTGGTTTGATTTATGCAATAGATTAAGAGTTTTTGGGGAAATGTTTAGCGGTTGAATTCGTTGGACATTATGGGGCTTAAAGTACGGTTAAAGGGAAGTATATTTTTTAAAAAAATAGTACAGATAGCAACATTAATTAAAATAGCTAGCAACACAATTAAAATATAAAAGAAATTACTGAGAGGGGAAACACAGGGATGACAAAACAAGAGAGAATTGCACAATTAGAACAAAGTTGGAAAAATGATAGCCGTTGGGCAGGTATTACTAGACCTTATTCTGCTGAAGACGTAATTCGCCTTCGCGGCTCAATGGATATTGAACATACTTTAGCAAAAGTTGGTTCAGAACGTCTATGGAAGCTTTTACATGAAGAAGATTTCATTAACGCACTAGGTGCATTAACTGGTAACCAAGCAGTACAACAAGTTAAAGCTGGTCTTAAAGCAATTTACCTAAGCGGCTGGCAAGTAGCTGCGGATGCTAACCTTTCAGGTCATATGTATCCAGACCAAAGCTTATACCCAGCTAACTCTGTACCAGCTGTTGTTAAGCGTATTAACCAAGCGTTACAACGTGCAGACCAAATTGAATCAGGTGAAGGAAAAGACGACACTTATTGGTTCGCTCCAATTGTTGCTGACGCTGAAGCTGGTTTTGGTGGAGCACTTAACTGTTTCGAATTAATGAAAGGTATGATTGAAGCTGGTGCTTCAGGCGTTCACTTCGAAGACCAATTATCTTCAGAGAAAAAATGTGGTCACTTAGGTGGTAAAGTATTACTTCCAACTCAAACAGCTGTAAGAAACTTAATTGCTGCTCGTTTAGCTGCAGACGTTATGGGTACACCAACTGTATTAGTTGCTCGTACTGATGCTGATGCTGCTGATATGATTACTAGCGATGTTGATGATAATGACAAGCCATTCTTAACTGGCGAAAGAACTCCAGAAGGATTCTATCGTACAAAACCAGGTATCGAACAAGCAATTTCTCGTGGATTAGCTTATGCACCATATGCAGATTTAATTTGGTGTGAAACTTCTACACCAGATCTTGAGCAAGCTAAACAATTCGCTGATGCAATTCATGCGAAATTCCCAGGTAAAATGTTAGCATACAACTGCTCACCGTCATTTAACTGGAAATCTAAGCTTGATGATGACACAATCGAAAACTTCCAAAGAGAAATCGCGAAGATGGGCTACAAGTTCCAATTCGTAACATTAGCTGGATTCCATGCGCTTAACTACAGCATGTTCCAATTAGCTAAAGGTTATAAAACTCGCGGTATGGGAGCATATTCTGAATTACAACAAGCTGAATTTGCAGCTGAAGTTGATGGATACACTGCAACTAAGCACCAACGTGAAGTAGGTACTGGATACTTTGATGATGTTGCTCAAATCGTAACTGGTGGTCAATCTTCAACAACAGCTATGAAGGGTTCTACTGAAGAAGCACAATTCGCGAAGTAATGTAACACCCATGCGTGTTGGATAGTGTTAACGTTCATTCTCCTGAACATATATTATTGCTGTATCAAAGGTGGCAACACTTTTGATACAGCTTTTTTTGTAAATTCTAATATAGTAGGTAAAAAAGGAAGCGAAAGCGCTTCCTTTTTTATGTTTGATTTTCTATTAGTCTTTTATACTGTTCGGTAAGAAGATAAAATTGGGTCCGATCTCTGGCATCTAAAGCATCATTGATTTGTTTTAGTAGTAAATCTTTTTTGTAGTTATAAAGGGCTTCATCAATAATCATTTGGATATATACATCGAAGACATAGTTTGTGTCTGCGTTATTAAAGTCCGAATGGCTGTTCTTTTGAGCGGCGTATGACTTTCTGTTTTCCATGATTTCATCACCCCTGATGCTCTTTTTATTATTATAGTAGTGTTATCGTTATATTTCAAGAGGTTATTTTCTGATTTTTCGGAAAATTAATCTAAGGAAATTGGAATAAAATAAAAACCCACTATTTGGGCTTTTTATGGGTTAATAAATATTCATCCTCTGTTATATACAAATCAATTGTTGGTCTTTCATGAATTAAATTGTTTTTTTGTAATAATAAATAATTTACTTTCAAGTAGGGGTCCCCAGGTGTTATCGGGAGTTTATTATACATTTGTACATAGCGGTCGACTGCAAATTGTATCAAATCTAAATAATAAGGAATCTCTTTTTCTTCTTCTTCGAAAATTTCGTAAGTTTCCTTTGACATATAAAAAGGTTGATCGGGAATTCCTTTTAAATAAGGTTTTAATAAATCGAAGTCAATCGTATGGTCATCCTTGACTAAAATTCGTGCTGTTACACCTTTAGGTGCTCTAGATGCAAACTCACGAACCGCTTTTTTGATTGTTTCTAAATCAAATTTGTGTATTTGGTAATAATGATTTTCTTCTTTTTGTTTATTTTTGATTCGCTTCCACATGATTCTCACTCCTTTAATTTACACTAAGAAGTAATTGAACTTGCTGTTTTAGAACACAATAACAATGGAGGTGTTTAGATGAAAAGGAATCCATTTAATAAAAAAAATACTCAATCAGGAATTGACAAGATTACAGAATCTTTTTTGAATCCAGGATTTAGCCTTGGAGTTGATACTGATATCATGGCTCCTTCTGGTAAAGATTATATTACAGGTGAATCTATAGACGAACACCGAATTGTTGAACAAGCAAATGAATATATAGGTGAAGAAGAAATTAAGCAACAATTCGAAAACTTATAAAAGAGTGGCCACCAGCTGCTCTTTTATTTTGAAACTTTAAAAACATCCTATAAAAATAATGAGTTTTGTGATAATATAAAGATTAAATAGAAATTTGTCAAACGTTGTCATCGCAAAATCTTAAATTTACCTTAAATATAAGAGGGGTGTACTTATGGGAAATAAGGAAAAAACAATCGTTCTTTCTGATTTTGAAGTAAATCCGTACACAATGGCGATTGTTGGTGAAAAAGTAAGTAAAGAACAAACTGTGTATTCACGCGTTTTAGAGGTTGAAAATGAATTTTTGGTAAAAATGAAACCTACAATGGTGATGGACAAAAGTTGCAAATATTTCGGCAGCAGCCTAAAAGGCAGACAAGAAGGAACTAAAGAGCTAACTGGTATTTCCTATAAAGCCCCGATTGCTGTTGATCCTTCAAATGAAATCTACATGTTTCCTACTAACTCTCCTTATAAAGACACATGCGTATGGCTTTCACATTCCTATATCCAAGATTATCAGTCCGCTGGCCCAGAAAAGACGATTGTAACATTTACAAACAATAAAACAATTATCCTTAATATCTCCAAAGGCTCCTTTGAAAATCAGTTAAACCGAACAGCCCAATATAGGTTTATTCTGTCAACTAGAATTTCTCCTAATAAAAATGAAAAACAAAATAATGGAAAATACGATACATGATATTATTTAAAATAAGGGGAAATATAATTGTAGTAAGAATGTATGTGAGGGATAACATTAGATGGACTTTGAGTCTTTGAAAGATTTGTTAACAATGGAACATATACTTGCGCTGCTTGAGGAGTATGCTGCACTTGGTCCGATTCCAGGTATTTTGTTGCCGATGATTGAGGCAATCATACCTATTTTACCATTAGTATTATTTGTTATGGCAAATGCAGCGGCTTTTGGGTTGTGGAAAGGATTCATTATCTCATGGATTGGTGCATCCATTGGAGCATTAATTGTGTTTTTTTTAATTCGCAAATTTGGAAGGAAACGTTTTTTTAACTTCTTAACAAGGCATCAAAAGGTGAAGAAATTAATGAATTGGGTGGAACGTCACGGATTCGGCTTTATTTTTTTAATGTTGTGTTTTCCTTTTTCGCCCTCGTCATTAATTAATGTTGTCGCAGGATTATCGAGAATCAGCACATACCAGTTTATTCTTGCTGTATTATTAGGAAAATTAGTGATGATCTTTACAATATCTTTTATCGGGTATGATCTACAGGCATTAATAAAGCAGCCATTTAAAACTATATTTGTTTTAGTATTAATGTTCGTCCTCTGGTATACGGGGAAAAGAATCGAAAGAAGGATACATATAGAGGATGGGAAATAAAACGAATGGTAAGGCATTCAAAAACATGTAGGGAATTCATCCGAAGCTTTATATTAAATAGGCGAGAAGGCTCTCACCTCAAGGAATGAGAAGGGCGTAGCCCAATGAGTAGGTGGGAGATGAATCGCCTTCGGACAAGGGATGGCTTACTTGCCATCTCGATTGTCCGATTGTTCGAGTGCAATTTGCAATAAGTGGAAAATAGCTTGTGTACGAGTGCCAAAACCCTTTTGCTCTTTGTATGTGTCCACCCTATCTAAAAGAATTTTAGGAAATCGTAATACTACTGATTGTTTTTTCATGTCTTCACCCCTAAAATGATATATAACATATATCAGTATGATATAATGTGTATATCATAACACATAAGGAGGTGAAAGTCATGATCGTCAACAAAGCATACAAATTCCGCATCTATCCAAACAAAGAACAAAAAATACTGATTGCTAAAACAATCGGCTGTTCACGTTTTGTGTTTAATCATTTTTTAGCAAAATGGAATGATGCTTACAAAGAAACAGGTAAAGGATTGACTTATAACGCTTGTTCTTCTCAATTAACACAACTAAAGAAAGAATTAGCATGGTTAAAAGAAGTTGACAGCATTGCTATTCAATCATCACTTAAAAATCTTGCTGATTCATATAGTCGATTCTTCAAAAAACAAAACAAAGCACCACGATTTAAGTCTAAAAAGAATAAAGTACAATCCTACACAACCAAGCACACTAACGGTAATATTGCCATTGTAGGCAATAAAATTAAATTGCCTAAACTTGGTCTTGTTCGCTTTGCCAAAAGTCGTGAAGTAGAAGGTCGTATACTCAAAGCTACTGTTAGACGAAATCCAAGTGGAAAATACTTTGTGTCCATTCTTGCTGAAACAGAAGTGCAACCATTAGAAAAAACAGGTTCTTCTGTTGGTGTTGACGTTGGACTAAAAGACTTTGCCATTTTGAGTACGGGAGAAGTATTCTCTAATCCGAAATGGTTTCGTAAACTTGAAGATAAACTAGCGAACGCACAACGCATCCTTTCCAGACGGATGAAAGGTTCTTCAAATTGGAACAAGCAACGTATTAAGGTTGCAAGAATCCACGAATGTATCACCAATGCAAGAACAGACTATCTGCAGAAAATCTCAACTTGCATCATCAAAAACCACGATGTTGTAGGAATTGAGGATTTGCAAGTATCAAATATGCTGAAAAACCATAAGTTAGCAAAAGCAATCAGTGAAGTATCTTGGTCACAATTCAGAACCATGCTTGAGTACAAAGCAACATGGTATAGCAAAGAAGTCGTTGCTGTATCTAAAACTTTTGCAAGTTCTCAGCTATGTTCGTGCTGCGGCTATCAAAACAAAGACGTTAAGAATCTAAACCTTCGTGAGTGGGACTGCCCTTCTTGTGGCGCACATCACGACAGGGATATTAACGCAGGACAAAATCTTAAAAATGAAGCTATAAGACTTCTAACCGTAGGAACTATGGGGTTAGCCTAATCAATAACTGGCGGTTACGCTGGTATTCTTAGGAATCTCCCACTTCAAACAGCTCGTAAGAGGGTTAAGTGGGGGTAGTTCAAATTATAATATGCTGATGTCGAATCAAATGGTTCTTAATTTCTATTACATTTGATTCGACTTTTTTGTACTAACTTTTTTTGAAAAGATTATTGACGAATGGGTTTAATTCTGATATATTAATTTTTGCTGTCAGGTTAGACAGGAAAAATCGGGTAATAAGTAAAAAACTTTTAAAAAAGCATTGACTTCCGCGAAAACGAATGATACTATAATGAATGTCGCTAAAACAAAGCGAAAATAAAATGTTCTTTGAAAACTAAACAAAATGTCAAGCGTGCAATAAAGTTGAACGTTAGAGTTCAACAACCAAGTCAGTAAAACTTTTGAGCAATCAAACCCTTTTTGGAGAGTTTGATCCTGGCTCAGGACGAACGCTGGCGGCGTGCCTAATACATGCAAGTCGAGCGGATTCAAAGGAGCTTGCTC
>DUSF01000055.1 GCA_012842745.1 Bacillus sp. (in: firmicutes)
AATCCTTTTTTGAACTTAAAAAGACAGGAGGAATCGAAAACCCAAAACCACCACGTTTTAAACAAAAGAATTTCAATGTAAAGTATCTCAATAATGGCTTTCGAATAGAAGGAAACAGAATAAGGCTATCTATTCCGGCAAAACAAAAAGCTTTTCTTCGTGAAAAGCGTGGGATTCAAGTAAAGTTTGTTTATATCCCTATACCCAATCACATTGAAATAGGTAAAGTGAAAACTGTTGAAGTGAAGCCATTGGCTAAAGGAGAATACAAAATTATTCTGGCACAAGAATATAAAGAAGCACCGACTAAAAAGAATAGCACAAAATTCATGTCGATTGATATTGGTATTGCAAATGCTTTAACCTGTTATGATTATCAAGGCCAATCTCATATCATATCAGGGCGACAATGGCTGTCTGTTGAACGATATTTTCATAAGAAAATAGCCTACTACCAAGCTATTTCTGCCGCTCAACAATCAGCTAAGGGAATCAAGTATCCGAAAAAGCCAAAAAGAGTCTTACAGTTATATAAGAAAAAGAAAGCTCAAACATTTCATATTTTGCATTGTATAACAAAGAAAGTGATTGATCTAGCAATCCAACAAGACGTTGAAACCATTGTGATTGGTGACATTACAGGAATTCGTGAAAAGAACAGCCTTGGTAAGACTACAAATCAAAAGTTTCATGCCTTACCTTTTCGCAAAATGATACAGATGATCACTTATAAAGCAGAAGAAAAGGGTATTCATGTAGAGTTACTCACCGAAGAATATACTTCCCAAACTTGTTCCAATTGCAAACCTATGCCCTCTAAAGAACATGCAGAGAAATCTAATCGTAAATATCGGGGGCTTTACCAATGCAAAGAATGTCATGTGGTCATAAATGCGGATGTAAATGGAGCCATTAACATCAGCAAAAAGTATCTGAAAGAACTACATGTTCAATCAGTAGTGGTGTTGGACACGCCAACAGTGTACACGTTCAACGGACAGCAGTTCGTAGCGTAGAACCGGAAGCTCGCCATTTCAATGGCGATGTAGTTCACAAGGCTCAAGTGAGAGAAATCAAAGTACTAGATTAACTGAATAATCACTTTTCAACTATTATAAATTAAAATTTCTTTAAATGTAAAAGGGGATTAATCAAAAAGATTTGTTAAAAATAAAGGAGCTTTTTGAAATGAGATATATTGCACTACTTCGGGGAATAAATGTTGGTGGAAAAAATAAAATTTCTATGAATGATTTAAAAACCTGTTTCGTGAAAGCTGGGTTTAAAAATACTATGACTTATATTAATAGCGGTAATGTGATCTTTGATAGCGAAGAAGAAAACACCTTAAAGCTTGCTAAAAAATGTGAGGAAATCATAGAGAAGGAATTTGGGTTTCCTATTAGTCTGGCACTGATAGATGTTAATACTTTAAAGGAAGCATTAGAGCATGCACCAACATGGTGGGGAACTGACCCGAACTCAAAACATAATACGATATTTGTAATACAACCAACCACTTCTAAAGAGGTTATTGAAGATGTAGGTGAACTAAGGCCCGAATACGAACAAGTTTATGCTTTTAAAGATATTATATTTTGGTCAGCCCCACTCAAGACTTTCTCCCGCACACGCTGGTCAAAGGTTGTCGGGAAAAAATCGTATCAAAATATTACCATCCGAAATGCCAATACAACAAAGAAGCTGTTGGAATTGGGTTTATCTTAAGAATGAATGCTCTGCTGGAGAAGAAATAGTTAGTAAGGCCAGAGGTTTTTTCCATTAATAATGCTTGGAGTTAGCGAACAGGCAAAAAATATATAATTAAGTATTGAATTTTCCGCCATTAGTATCGGATTTCATAACGATACTTTTCCCTCTATCCCATGGTGTCCCAAAACGGGGAAGGATCCAGCGGTCTAATCCGTACCACCCCGCCACTTTCCACGCCAACACTAACCATGTTGCAAGAATAAATAATAATGGATTTGTACTCAATGTTCCTGCAAAGAGGAAGCTTACATTCATTAAGGAGCCAAAAAAGGCGGCAATACCTGTCAATAGACCGACGATTAATCCTAAACCAACTAAAACTTCACCATAGGCAACTAAGTAAGAGAATGCAGTTGCGTTCGGTAAAACGAAATTCTCTAAGAAAGAAGCGTACCATCCGGTTACATTTCCTTCCGCCGCTTTTCCTAATGCCCCATGTACAAAACCTGCTACAGATGCACCTGCATTTTCACCTGTCCAATTTGGGTCGGTTACTTTATGCCAACCTGCACTAATCCAAGCATAGCCTAGATATAATCGGATGATTAGCCAAATGACAGCAGACCGTGTATTGTTGAATAAAAATGAAGATACTGGATTTTCAGGAATAAGGATAGTTTGGTTTTTCATTTTTTTAAATCCTCCTTTTGTAAGGTGTTTCTAATTTTCTATACTTCCAAAGAAAACAATACATATTATGGTAAATATTAAAAAGAGTGTCATTTTTGGGATTTTTCTTTTATATACAGATAAACACCACTACATCTTTATGTCTGCCATCACCATCCAAACCACGTCGAGTGCGTGGCGTTGATAGAGTTGAAATAGCTTGGTGGCACAGGTTTAGAGCTTTTTAGGTGAAAATATAAATGTGATTTATGTTCCCTCGAACGAATGGTTCTGGGGATTTTTTGACCCCTGGGTCAGGCTTTGTTTTTTTACCAAGGCTAGGATTTGGTCGCCCAGGGTTTGGTAAAGGTAGACTATTTGTATTTGGATTTCTTTTTTTACTGGATTAGCAGCGGGAGCATTATTAACTCCAAGACCACCATATCCTTACCCTTACCCTTACCCATATCCACCGTATCAAAAAATGGTCAGGAAATATTTAGATAGCTCCTACATTCTGGAACACTAATCATTTACGTTAATATCCTAATATGGGAGGTGTTTCATATGAGAGACTCGATCAAGCGAATAGCTCAACAGTTTATCGTTTCCCACTATCCTGAATCAGATATAGTCTGGATAGGTGGAAGTGCTGTTTTTGGAAATTTAACAAAAGAATCTGATATTGACATAATTATAATTGATGAAACAGAAACACCAAGACTTGAATGTTATCACTTTCTTGGATGGAAAATAGAAGCATTTATTTATACGGCTTTATCTCTAGAGTTTGAATTTCAAACAGCTAGATATAGAGGGATGCCCACCATCATTAAAATGTGTGCCGAAGGTCTACTTATAGAAGATAAACAAGGGGGTGGAAGGGAATTCCAAAGGAGGGCAAAAGTACTTTATGAACAGGGTCCACAACTTTGGGATGAGGACAAAATAAATGAAGCAAGGTATCAAATTACAGATCTATTGTCAGACTTTAGGAGTTCAGAAGACTTTGAAGAAAGTTTTTTTATTTTAAATAAGTTAATTGATACGTTAACTGAACTGATTTTAAGGGCAGATGGCAATTGGGTTGGTGTAGGAAAGTGGGTTGCTAGAAACTTTAAATCATATGATAAAGATATGTATGATAAACTAGTTGAATATACAAAAACGTACATGAATACAAATGATAAAACTGAACTAATTTCATTCATTCAATCTACACTTGATAATTATGGTGGAGAATTGTTTGTTGGTTATAAAGGATTCTTTTTGTAGATAAAAAATTACTTATGTACGAAGCAATAGTAATGTTAATGCTCTTTTTAAATATTGGGAATATTTACTTTACCTAAATTTATTAACAAGGCAGCTTGATTTATTTTAGTATATATAATCTTTCACTAGCGTTGCATTAATCGAATCATATAATTCAAAATACTAACAATATTCAATAATTAGTTATCCAAACAACAAAAAATCCTTTACAATGGAAGTACAGGTGGTTCCTGTCCAAATCCAATAGTAAAGGATAACCAATATGGACAAGAATACACTAATTTCATCATTTGGTAAATGGGTTTCATCCCTTAATATTCAAAAACTTACTGAACAAGTTAATGAACATAAACAAGATTACTATACAAAGAAGCTAACAACTGAGGCCTATATAAAACTTATGCTCGTTGCGCAACTTCACGAATTCGAAAGCTTAGAAGAAATAAGTGACGCACTCTTAGATGAAGATCTTCAAAAAGTACTTGGATTTGAATCAATAAGCACTTCACAGTTATCGTAGACGATAAGGAAGCCATGTATGTTTTTGACCACGGATATGTAGACTATGAACGGTTTGATCGGATGACTGATGATGGTTATTTCTTCGTTTCAAGACTGAAGAAAAATGCAGTTATTCGTGAAGTATATTCTTTTTCACTTCCCGATGATTGTCTCGTTTTATCCGATAAAATGGTTTACCAAGCAGCACGTTGAAATTAAGCACTTTTATGGTATGAGTGAGACTGCTATTCAAAATCAAATTTTCCTAGCACTCATGGCATACTGCTTAAATGTCCTTATTCAGCTAGAGGTGAATAGTAAAAAATCACTTCTTCGAATCGCGCGTTGGTTAAAAAGGGCTCTCTGGAAACCATCCTATGTTTGGGTAAGAAAGTTTGATGGACGTTCAAGCCCATAAATTTGCCTATATTGTTGTCGCAATGGTCAATTTGTATTTTATTTGATTTAATATATATTTTTACTAAATAGACAGTGCCACCTTTCTTTAGGTTTTGACTTTTTGGCTCAAAACCGGAGAAGGTTGTTTGCTGAAAATTCCAATAATATTTATGCAATACTAGTGATCGACATTATTAAAATTATTTGTATTTCAAATAACTATAGTTACTTAATGCAGCTAGAGAGAGTTTACATTTGAAAAGAGGTGAATTTTATTTTGACTGAGAAGTATTTTAAAATAATCAGATTACTTGTTTATGGTTTAATTCTAAGCGGGATAATAGGTGTTATTTCTTCTGTTTTTTTAATTTTAGTTAATGGCTTGTCGGATTTTTTATGGACTGACATATCTAATAAATTAAAAGTACCTTCTATTTATACATTTTTTTTAAGTGTTTTTGGTGGTATTTTAGTAGGTGTTAGCAGGTATAAGTGGGGGAATTTACCGAAAGTAGCTAATGATGCTATTGTAGAATTAAAAACAACACAAAGAATTGACTATTCATATGTATATTTCAATTTTTTAATTGCTTTTTTAATTTTAACCTTTGGTGCAAGTGTAGGTCCTGCAGCAGCCATATTAAATTCTGTTATTGCGTTATCGATATGGCAGGGAGATAAAATGCGTTACTTTTATTTTTCCTACAACGAATGGAAAAAGGAATCTTGGTTAATTAGACTAAAAAAATTAGCGTTACCTCATAACTACCTTATTCCTTATAATCCTAATCGGGCTCCTAAAGAGAAAAAAATGATTTTATTTAAGAATTTATTATATATGCTATTTATCGTTAATGGTATAGTGACCTTTATGTTTTTAATTAAAATATCAGAACAACCCCCTTTTGTGACAAAGTTAGGGGAAACTAGTTGGGGGTTGAATGAATTGCTTCTTTTCATTCCTTTGGTTTTGTTTGGTATTTTGTTTAGTAGACTTTATGAACTAATGGAAAAAGCAATGGATAAATTCTTTTCTAAAATCAATGATAAAATAATTTTAAGTGCTGTTATCGGTGGCATTGGTATTGGTTTGATGTCTTTAATTGCTCCTAATCTACTTTTTTCCGGCCAACTTTCTATGCTAGCTTTACCAAGTTTAGTACCGACACTTTCGATTGCTACTTTAATTTTGGGTTCTGTTTTAAAACTGATTTTTATGGAGTTTTGTTTAAAGTCAGGCTGGGTTGGTGGAAATGTTTTACCCGTTATATTTGCTTCTATTTTACAAGGCTACGCTATCGCAACTTTTTTTCCACAATTGGATATGCTTTTTATCGTAGCTGTTATAGGTAGTAGTGCTTCGATCGCTATTTTAAAGATGCCGTTAATTGTAGGACTGGCTCTAATGCTATTTTTCCCGAAAGAGTTAGCCCCAGTTATATTAATCACTGTGGTTTTATTTGTTTGGTTAAGTAAAATGAGTAAAAAACTTCCACAAAAAATAACTGCTTAATTTTAGTTGGAGATGCTGGTTCGAAATTAGTCTGGATTATAACGAAAAGTTGAACAACTGGGTGACGTAAAACCTACCTTGGTAGTGGAAACTTTGCTAATTCTTTCTTGATCTTGCGCGTACCATAGTTATTACGGCTTGCTTTAAAATGACGTTCTCCATTTGTAAACGTTGGTTTTCTTTGCGAAGACGTATGAGTTCATTTTCTTGTTCTGTTCGATTATCTTTCGCATCGAAAGAACCCGTTTCACGATGGTTTTTAATCCAGTGATCTAAAGCCAAAGGAGTAATATCATATTCTCTGACAATATCCGCACGCAATTTGCCGTTCTCATAAAGCTTGACTAATTGAAGTTTAAAATCGGATGTAAAAGTTTAACGTTGACGTGTCATAACAGCACGTTCCTTAAAGCGATTCATTTGCCTTTGTGATTCTAAAACCACAAAAAAATCTAATTTTTCCTGTTTTGCTTTGATCAAAGTTAATAGCTAATCCCTTTACTATCAAGGGGTTGGCTATTTTTAGTGTACCCGCCGACATGGGCTGGCTATATCTTGGTGGTAAAAATCGACTTGCATAATCCACTTTCATTTTTAATTAATAAAATATTGATTAAATAAAAAATATGTCACAAAACAGCTCTTTGAACTGTTATAAGGGTACAGTCGACTGATAAATAATAGGGAGGTGAGTCTATGGAGGAAATAGACATTGGGAAAAGGTTTGTTAATGGCGTAGAAGATGAATTGGAAAAGATAATCAATCTCTATGGTGAAAAACTCCTTCGCTATGCAACAGCAATTCTATGTGATTACCATGAAGCAGAAAATATTGTACAAGAAGTCTTTCTATCAGTCTATCAAAACCGAGCGGCATTTGATGGCGTTAACCTGTCTGCATGGTTATATAAAATTACATATAATCGCTGTTTAAATCAACTAAAAAAGCGTAAGATCCTATATTTTCATGAAATTCATAGTGAAGTAGTTTTACCCGAGAAAGAGAAAGGTTTGAGTGATGAGACGCTTCGTGCGTTACAGAAGCTTAAACCTAAGGAACGTGCCTTGTTATATGGGAGGATTATGAATGGGCAGAGTTACGAGGAACTATCTCAGCTTAC
>DUSF01000056.1:300000-389697 GCA_012842745.1 Bacillus sp. (in: firmicutes)
AGGCTTCCTTTGTATGGGGGGAATAATAAATTGGAACAAGAACAAAGTATGAATCTCGTTGGTCATTTAGAAGAACTACGAAAACGCATTATTATCACAGGTGTAGCTTTTATCATCTTCTTTATCGTAGCTTTTATTTATATTAAAGATATATATAACTTTTTTGTGATGGATTTAGATTTTAAGCTTACCGTATTAAGCCCAACAGAAATTGTGTGGGTGTATTTTCAGCTTGCAGGTGTTGTAGCGATTGCTTTAACAATTCCAGTGTTGGCTTGGCAGCTTTGGTTATTTATTAAGCCAGCGTTAGAGCCTATCGAAAGAAGGGTTACGCTCTCATATGTTCCAGCTTTATTTATTTTGTTTATTGTTGGTCTTTCTTTTGGGTATTTCCTTATTTTTCCATTCGTTTTTAAATTTTTGCTAAGTCTTGCTGGTGACGATATTCAAAATATGTTTACGATTGAGAAATACTTTAGTTTTTTATTTAAGATTACGCTGCCATTTGCATTTCTTTTTGAATTGCCAGTAATCGTCATGTTTTTAACAAGTCTTGGCATTATTAATCCACAAATATTATCTAAAATTAGGAAATATGCCTATTTTGTACTGGCTATCGTGGCTGCCGTAGTCACACCACCTGACTTTTTATCACAAACTTTAGTATTCATTCCGCTATGTATTTTATATGAAATAAGCATCCAATTGTCAAAAGTCGTCTATCGGAAAAAGCTTAAAAAAGATCAAATGGTAGCTAAAGAATTTGGAATGGCAGATGCCGAAGAACAAGGTACAGAGGAAGAGAAAGAAAAGATAATAAATGGGTAAAAACACGCCTGATCAATGATCAGGCGTGTTTACCATAATTTCAGCCACTTGCTCAAGCCGCTCGTAGAACGCATGTCGCATCGGCCCCTCTAGTCCAATGTCATCCATCGCTTCTTTCATACAAGCCAACCAAGCTTTTCTTCGCGTAGGTGTAATTTCAAAAGGAAGATGTCTAGCCCTCATTGCTGGTGGGCCAAATTCGTCACTATATAATGTTGGTCCACCTAAAAATTGTGTTAAAAACATTTTTTGTTTTCTCATAATTTCTTGCATATCGCCTTCGAACAATGGGCTTAGAATCGGGTTTGCGTAAACTTTTGGATAAAAAGCAATCACAAGTTTTTGAATGGTTTCCTCCCCGCCTAAGAGTTCATATGGAGTTTCAAATTTCATTTTCTATCACCTATTTTATACTTTTTAAACATAATATATCAAAATGTGAAATTGTTTGGTGTGATATAAATCACGCTATTATTATGACATAGGGTTGACCATATAATCAATTTAATTGATTTTTGAGGGACGCTTGATAAAATAAAATGAAGAAGGCAAAACCAAAGAGAAAGGACGTTCCCACTTGAACAAAACGTTTTATCAATATGTTTTAAAATATCGCACAACTAAAAAAGGAGATTTGTTCGGGCAATTTGCTGAAGAAATCTATAAAGACCATAGCTTTCCTAAATATTCTTCAGATTATCATGAAATAAGTAGCTATTTAGAATTAAGTGAAACAGCATTAAACTCTATTATTATTTTTGATCAAATCTGGGAAATGTATGAACAAGATGTTATAGGTATTTGAATTTCATTAGGCGATGATTATGGCTGTGTTTAAAAAACATTGGGTTTCCATTTTTTGTACTCCTATCTTTTCTTTTTTACAAAATAATTTCTCTGTAAAAGGAAAAATTAAAAAAGAAAATCATGAAATATAGGAGGAACAAATGGTGAGAAGAAAACCTATTCAAATATTGATGATGATTTTATTTTTGCTAGTCGCTGTTGCATGCAACAACAATAAAGACACAGGATTCAATGACAATAGTAACGATAATGGTTATGGTAGGAGCAATGTCGATGATTCGATTTCAAGTATGAATACGACGTTGTCTAGCCGTGATTACCCACATACGGAGCCTGTATTGATGCAAGGGGCTAAATATGATTTTAGAATTGTCGATGGACGTCATGCGGGGCAGTTTGCTTTTGATGGTAGAAATATGCCTAGCGTAACACCGAAGGCTCCACGACAGGGAGGACAAGCACAACAACAAGCACAATTACAGCAACCTCAACAAGGTGCACAAACACAGCAAAAGCAACAACCACAAGCGACTCCTAGCGCTGGAATTAGTGCTGTTGAAACACAGGTTATTCAATTAACGAATGCGGAAAGAAGAAAAAATGGCTTACCTGATTTGCAAGCTGATACTCCATTAGGTAAAGTTGCTCGTGAAAAAGCAAACGATATGCAAACAAACCATTATTTTTCACATACAAGTCCTACCTATGGCACACCATTCGATATGATGCGAGATTTTGGGGTCGGCTATCGTGCTGCTGGTGAAAACATTGCCCAAGGGCAACGAACAGCTGAAGAAGTTGTTCAAGCATGGATGAATAGTGAAGGCCATCGCAAAAATATTTTAAGCGCTAATTTTACACATATTGGCGTTGGTCATAGTGGGGAAGGAAATTATTGGTCGCAAATGTTTATAGGAAAATAAGATGAACAGATAAAAGAGCTCTAT
Source organism: Bacillus sp. (in: firmicutes) (assembly GCA_012842745.1). Classification (NCBI taxonomy): domain Bacteria; kingdom Bacillati; phylum Bacillota; class Bacilli; order Caryophanales; family Bacillaceae; genus Bacillus; species Bacillus sp. (in: firmicutes). The sequence goes on from DUSF01000056.1 coordinate 302,583, forward strand.
TTATAATAAAGCTCTTTTATTTTATCCACGACTGAATCAATATGGTTGGAAACCTGTGGAATTGCGTAACCAACAAAAAGCGGTGATGTTGGAAAGCGCGGGACTACTTTTACGACTGTTTTCCCAGCAAATTCATAAAAAAATAAGTTATAGCTATTACAGTTTTTGTGAAAATGGTTCAAAATATAGTGAGTAGCGATTTGAATATTTTCTGCGAAAATCTGTAACCTCTGTTCGTCTTCCATCATAATATTAAATTCAAAAAAGCCCATTCTTGGGTACCGTGAAATGTTGAACTCAACGCCATGTTTAATTTCAATCGGCGTACCGACAAAATGGTTTTCCCGTAAAGCTTCTAGATAGTCAATTTTTTCAAGACCAACGATTTGCATATGGGGATGGCGCAAAGATCCCCCTGATAATGGTCCATGGTTTTTAAAAAATAAAACAGACTTATATTTCTTACTTTTAATCATTTCTTTCCAATGTTTTAATCCAAAGGAAATAACTTTATATAGATGGTCTTTACTATATTCTGAAAGCTCTGCCTGGCATTCATCAGTTTCGATGATTACCGTTTGAAAAGTGTTTTCTAAAGTTGGATATTTATTTTTTAGCCAAATGATTGAACCATCTATATCTAATAGGTCCGTAAGTGCTTCACGATTACAAAAAGGGCATGATGTATTTGCATTTAGTAAGCTGTTAGGTTTTTGCGACCCGATGGAGGAATTAAATATTAAATGATTATGCATAAACAACCTCTGCTCCTTTAATAGTTTCCTATAATAAGTTTATTATAGATTTTAATGCTTTACCACTACTATGTATGAATGTTTTTCTACAAACAAGAGGGTGGCAGCCTGTTTTTTGCTGTTACTGCACCTTAACAGACGTTCCTCCATACAATGGAATTAACGTTAAAGGGAATGGAGGTAAATGAATGCAAAACAGAAACAAGAACAACAATAATATGTTTGGAAATATTGAAAAGAAAACAGGCGTCAATATGAACGAAATACTAAGGCTAGCAAACTCATTATCAAACGCAAACTTCAAAGATGAGAAAACAGTCAGAGGGGTGATCCAGCAAGTAGCCCAATTAGCCGGCAGGCGTGTTCCTAAAGAAAAGGAGGATATGCTTGTCCAAGCTATTTTGAATAACAATATACCGATGGATTTAAACTCTTTATCAAAAATGATTAAATAGCATAAATCTAATGGAGGGGTTGTCTCAAGGTGTTTCCTTTGCGGCAGCTTCTTTTTTACGAAAGAAGAATGTTATTACTTAAAGAAGGTTGCTCAAGTAAAGGAGCTTGAACAACCTCAATGCGACCCAACAAAGCCGAGAACTAAATCATCTTAGTGGCTGCTAGTTCTGGTAGAGAAACTGTCATCGTAGAAGAGAATGTTGGATTATAGCTTTTATACTTAAAAAGTGGTTTCCCCTCTGTTAATATAGTAAGGGATAAAATTTTTTCAGATGAGCTTCCTTTTGTTTCTAAAATAAAATGCAGACTATTTTCCTTTAACGTATATTCGTGAAGGTCGATTCCTAGTAGATGTCGACTTGTTTTTACCGTATTTGTATGTTTCTTAATATAGGAAGCTACATCATCAATTGATAGCTTATCATGACTTCTTTGAATATGTTGAAAAGCTTCCTTAAACTTGTCCGTTACTTTATGAAAAAGCGATTTAAAATCCAAAACAATCACCTCAAGAGATTTATATTCAGCTGTCGTTATTTTCACCGCTATTTTATTAGTATGGGCAAAGGTTGCTAAAATAATTGGTTGGTAAAATATGCATTTATTTATGCATGAATTGGTAGGACATATAAAAAGACGGCAAAAAAGTGGGCAACTGTGCCGAACAGGACAAATAAATGCCATACCATATGGTGAAACGTAAAGCCCCGCCAAACATAAAAAATTGTACCAAGTGTGTACAATACACCACCAGTTATTAATAACACCATCCCACCTGTCGGAAGACCGGTGACAAGAGGCTTCCAAGCAAAGACGATTAACCATCCCATTACTACATAAAGAGCGGTTGATACGTATAAAAATTTTTTACAATAGAAGATTTTAAAAACGACCCCTAATAAAGCCAATCCCCAAATAATGCCGAATAAAGTCCAACCAACCCAGCCTTTTATGACAATAAATAAAAAAGGAGTATAGGTTCCAGCAATAAATAAGTAAATTGAGGAATGATCCATGATTTCAAAAACATCTTTTGTTTTCCCTGCTGGAAAACTATGGAGTAATGTTGAGGAAACATATAAAAATAACATTGTCCCACCAAAAATAGAAAAGCTAATGACATGAAGGATTGTACCTTGGGTGGAGGAGAAGACGACAAGTAAAACAAGTGCTGCTATGCTTAATAAAGCTCCAATGCCGTGAGTGATTGAGTTCGCGATTTCTTCAATTTTAGAAAATGTATGGGTTGTGTTCATGAAAAAGGACATCCCTTCCGAATTTTAAGTTCACTAAATACAAATTATAGCAGAAAATAGAGAGCGAAAACTATAAAATCTAAAAATATTTGTAAATGCAGATTATATCACAGTGCTATTTTTATGCTATCAATATGCTATCGTATAGTACACAATACTAGAACCTTTCTTGTTCTACAATCATTAGTATAGTCCTCTTTGTATTGGTAATAATTTGTAGTAAAATTGATTAAATCGTGGGTGAAAAAATGAGCGGGAAACTTGATATTACTCCTTATTTTTTTTCGGAAAATTGGCTTAATATTTTAGATGAAGTTACTTTTTTTTCAAAGAAAAGCAGGCTTGTTTGGTACCGCGGCCAAACGAATAATGGTTCTGAAAATGGGCGTTATCCTTTACTTTCTGGACTGTTTAGGCAGCGATTTTCGCTCGATAAAATTCTCGAATGGGAAGAAATTTGCTACAGACGTTTTTTAGAGAATGGCTTTGACTTGCATAAAACGGAAAACCAATGGGATCTTCTTTATATTATGCAGCAATATGGCGTTAAAACAAGACTGTTAGATTGGTCGGAATCATTTGCCGTTGCCTTATATTTTGCTACGAAGGATTGGAATGATCAAATTCCTTGCTCAATTTGGCTTCTTGACCCATTCCGTCTTAATCAATTATTCCACGATTTAGATGAATTAAAAAGCATGCCAAAAACAAACTGTTTTCTTGATGAACGGCAAGAATTCAAAAAATCAATGGCATTAAGCCCGAGAATGAATACGTCACGAAGCATGTTTCAGAAAGGATATTTTACCCTACAGGGCAACACAAAACAGGGATTAGAAAAAGAAGATGAGGGTGTCCTTCTAAAAGAACGTATCCTAAAGCATATTCAAATTGATGGGGCGTTAAAGAATGATGTGGAGTTGTTTTTGAACTTAAGCGGGATTAACCAATTTACACTGTTTCCAGATTTAAGCGGACTTGCTAGTTATGTTAATCAATGGACAACAATCGATTTGCTGAAAAAGAAAATACAGGATGAGACTAATTATGGAGAATCCAAATTGTTTAGAGAGACAGCCAAAGGGCCTGAATTATGGGCAGAGGATCAAAAGACGTATGAATAAAGAAAATAGCTTAGCTAGGAGATTAACCACATGAAATGTTCAAAAAAAGGGGAATGGTTTCATATCGATGTTCCAGAAGAATGGGAACAATTGTCAATTGAAAGCCTTTTAAAAGAGAAATGGAAGGCCCCGAAAAAGCTGCTTCACCAATTTAGAATGGAAAAAAGGGTACAAGTGAATGGGGCCGTCCAGACTAGATGGGACGAGCCACTGCAAAAAGGAGATAAACTACAACTTCGGTTATTTGTCAACGAAGAATACGGTGTTGACCCGCAATTTATTCCGATAACAATTTCATACGAGGATGACCATTTATTAATTGTTGATAAGCCTGCTGGGATGGACACCCACCCAAACGAAGGTGAGGGAAATACGCTAGCAAATGCCGTTGCTTTTCATTTTCAATCGAATGGAATTTCTACAAAAATCCGACATATCCATCGCCTTGACCGGGATACATCAGGCGGCGTGGTGTTTGCGAAGCATGCCCTGGCTGGAGCGATGCTAGATCAAATGCTTGAAAAAAGGGGGATCTCAAGAACTTATATTGCTTTTGTCCATGGTTTAGTAAAGCAAAAAAAAGGCACCATTTCAGCGAAAATAGGCCGTGACCGCCATCATCCTACAAGGAGGAGAGTGTCTAATAAAGGTGATGATGCAGTAACACATTATGAAGTTGTTCAATATTATCCTAAACGAAAGATAACATTTGTAAAGCTAAAACTTGATACAGGTAGAACACACCAAATCCGTGTCCATTTGAGTTATTTTGGTTATCCAATTGTCGGTGATATTCTTTATGGAGGAAAGACCGTTGGGATAAAAAGGCAGGCATTACATGCTGAAAGGATAGAGCTTATTCATCCATTTACGAATGAGAAAATCGATGTTAGGATTCCGTGGAGCGATGATATACTTGAGCTTGAATAGAAAAAGCAGATGTTTGGCTAACCGGTAGATTAAAAGGCTATAAAAATATCGAATATGGAATCGAAAATTATTTTGTTCCTGAGAAAACGGGATGGGCCCTTCAGGAGAAAATAAAATATGCCTATGTAAAAGTTGCTGCCAATGGAGATTCCATGCTCGTTGAGGTAGTGGAGGAATAAACGAATGCCGAAAGCCATGAATAGTCCAATCGTGAATGACAAAATATAAGATGAAAAAATAAGAAAAGGAGCAATGTAAATTGGACATTCAACGTGCAAAACAAATTATCTCGTCCCCGAAGGAAATTACAGTAACCTACAATGGTGTCAATGTTTGGTTAAAAAACGCGAATGAAACGAACCAATCAGTAAGTGTTTTTTCGAAAGATAATCCTGATGATGTGAGGGTTGTTCCCGTAGCAGAGCTTGAAGAAAAATAAAGGAAAAAGGGAGCGAATCAGCTCCCTTCGCGAAACCATTTTTATGTAGTACGTACATACTTTCTTTTGTAGGTTTCGGATTTCATTATACTAGTGTAAAATCTTCTTTTCTGATTGTATTAATAATTACGTTGATTTCGTCTTCGCTAAGGCTGCGCAATCGATTATTTTTGTGACCAGAAAATAAGAAGGTACCAGGAATATTTAAGCGATAGTATTCACTGTGGCTTTTTTTTTCATAGGCATCCTTATTACATATAATAATAATAGAAGGATGGTTTAATGAAAGTACCTTCATATTTGCGCCGATAATTTGCTGCAATTCTTCATATTTACCTGTAATTTTTTTCTCATATGGCGGAACATTCGGTTCACATATTAGAATATTCATTGGAAAACTCCTCAGTATAATCTCTTTTATCATTGTATCATGTTAAAATAAAAAGCAAAGCTATTAAAGTTTGGTAAAAATGTTAAGATAGGGGGTTTTTGATTTTGGTGATTCATGATATAAAGGATTGTGCTGTGTTGCATAATGGTGTAAAAATGCCATGGTTAGGTCTTGGTGTCTATAAGGTAGAGGATGGGAATGAGGTCATACACTCGATTCATAATGCGATTGAAGTAGGGTATCGCAGCATTGATACCGCCGCTTTTTATCAAAATGAAACGGGCGTCGGCGAGGCTGTAAGGGATGCCGGAATTCCGAGGGAAGAGCTATTTATTACGACAAAAGTTTGGAATGACAGCCAAGGCTATGAAACGACGCTAAAAGCATTTGAAGAAAGCAGAAGAAAATTACGATTAGATTATATCGATTTATATTTAATTCATTGGCCAGTAAAAGGGGAGTATATGAAAACATGGCAGGCCCTTGAAAAACTGTATCGTGATGGCTTTGTTAAGGCAATCGGTGTTTGTAATTTCCAAATCCATCACTTAAAAGACGTCATGACAAATTCAGAAATAAAGCCAATGGTCAATCAAGTAGAATTCCATCCACGCTTAACACAACGTGAGCTTCTTTCCTTCTGCAAGGAAAATCAAATTCAAATGGAAGCATGGGCACCGTTAATGCGGGGAAGATTAATCGATGAACAAACGATTATTAAAATTGCTGAGAAATATGGCAAAAAACCATCACAAATTTTACTGCGTTGGGATTTAGATAAGAGTGTTGTTACGATTCCAAAATCAATCCATGCCGATAGAATTAAAGAAAATGCTGATATCTTCGATTTTCAGCTTGATGAAAGTGATATAGAAGAAATCAATGCTTTAAATAAAAATGAGCGTACAGGACCAGATCCTGATAACTTTAATTTTTAACTTGCAAAAAAAATAGACAGGTTGTCCAATAAGTCGTTTTTCGGCTATTGGACAACAGGCTATTTCCCCTTCATAACAACTATTTTCTTTTACTGTACATAATAAACTTATCTTCATGAAGATGATCTTTTCTCTCTGTTTGTAACATCCTTCGTACATGTGATTTCAATAATTCAGTAATTTTGCTGCTAATTTCAGCTGAATGGTCAAATAGAACGCCATAAAAGTAATGTCCATTTTGATACGCCTCTTTTTGCCATCGTAAATGACCGGAAATTTGAAAGGGATGATTATCAAGGGAAAAATGAATCTCAATTTCAACTTTTTTATTTGAATTCCATAGATTTAGCGGTGTCATCAATTTCATTCCGCCTGGGCTAATGTCAATGATTTGTCCGCTGCCAAAATCAGAACATAGGGATAATCCCTCTATTTTGATTATTTTATATTGGCATTCAAGTGGGCTTTTAAATGTATATCTAAAACTTTCATTACGGCGAAATATCATAAAATCACATCCCTTCCACATAAACTTTATGTAATTTTATTTTTGGCTATTTTTTGACTTCAGGGAATTTTCTGCATGCCTTTTTAAACCTTCAATAATACTTTTGGCTATTTCCTCAGTAGGATCTAGCTTTATTCCATAAGAATACCCGCTCTTTAGTACCTCTTTTTTTTGCCATTGAATCACACCTGGAATTTGATATGTATGGTTTTCAATTACAAAGCGAACTTCAATTTCCATCTTTTTAGGATGTGTTGCTAAATTGAGTAAGCTAAACATTTTTATACCACTTGGACTAATATCAATAATCTGTCCTTCACCATACTCCGTGTTTACGGCTAAATCTTCTATTTTATTTATTTTAAATAAGCAATCAATGGGGTTGCCAAAAGTATAGCGAAATCCTTCTTGACGACGAAACTTCATTTAAAACCTCCGAATTTTAGTAAAATAAGCCATATTATGAGAACATTATACATAATATCCATTATTTACACCATAGAAAATATCATAAAAATAAAAAGTGCCTGACACCGTCACAATTTTGACAATACCAAGCACTTGGGATTTGTTTATTTTAATAAAGAAAGATTTTGATTTTGGACCTTTTCAAATTCCTCTGTCATTTTTTCAACGACATTTTTCATTTCTTTCGAAATTTCACTAATCATTGTTTTTAATTCGGAACGATTTTTCTCTTGTTGCTGAAACAGCTCATCAATACTTTTTTCAATTTGACTTAAGTTTTGGCTCATCCATTGTTTTAAGGCATTTTGCGGTGTAAGTGATATTTTGGAAATGCGTTCGATGACGTCCTCTAATTGTGTGTGGATATTTTGCAGTGATTCGTTTTTGCTTTCTTCTTGGTATTTTTCAACTGTTGAATAGGCTTTTGCTTGAAATTTTTCGGTTAACTCTTTACATTCTTTTGCATAGGAATCTAATAATTTAAAATATAATTCCGTTGTATTTTTTTGCTGATTAATCGCCTGTAAAAAGAAGTTTTCGATTTGTTTTTGACCACTATAAATTTGTGTTACCCCCTCATCCCAACGATCCCAAATAAGATTAATGAAATATTTTGTGTTAAGTGCTGTCATTATTAAAATCTCTCCTTAAGTTGTTAAATTTCTTTTTCTTCGTCTTTTCCTTTTCTGCTGTTTGGAAAAGTAAACATATTCGTATACACCGAGAAAAACTGCTCAAGCATTGATTGGTAATGCTCTAATGAATATACACATGTTTTTAAATACTTCTCACCTGCCTCTGTTAAAGAGTAAATTCTTTTTGCTGGCCCAGCTTCAGATGTGTCCCATTCAGACTTGACGATATCGTCTTTTTCCAATTGTCTAAGCATTCGATATAAATTGCCTTGATCAATTGTAGAAAAACCAAAGTCCATTAATTGTTGCAATATTTTGTAACCATGGCAATTTAAATCACGCAAGCTTAAGAGAATGAATGGAACGATAAAATTTTTAGGAGCCTGAAAGGTTTGTTCTGATTTATTAGTAGAGTTTTTAGAGCGATCTGTCATATTATTCACCTGCTTTAAAATGTTCTCCTTACATGTAATTTACACATAGGTGGTTCAATTCAGAACTAAAAAATGAAAAATAAAAATTTTTCCCAAAAAAGTTCTAAATGGAAAATAGGAACATAGGCTAGAAAGGGATACAAAATTGTATGGTTTTAGAAAGGAGAACGTCTGTGAACCAATCAAAAACGATTGATCCATTTGAGATTTGGAAAAATGTCTATGATCAAACAGAATCTTACTGGAGCAAAGTGCTAGATGAAAATTTGGCAACTGAAGATTTTTCAAGAGGATTAGGAAAAGTTCTTGATATGAATCTTCAATATCGAAAATTAGTAAATGATTCAACGAAAACCTATCTAGAGCAAATGAATATGCCTTCTAAAGACGATCTCGCAAAGTTAGCTTCCTTAATTATTAATGTGGAATCTAAAGTCGATCAAATCGAAGAGGTTGTTGAAGAGAGAATCGTTGTACAAGCTGATGCCCAAGCAGTAGCTAGTGAAGTTAAGGAATTACAAATAGAAGTGAAAAATCTTCATAACAAAATGGATCAAATTCTACTACTACTACAAAAGAAAAAATAATAAAAATTGAAGGAGTGTTTTATCTATGGAATTAATGGGGAAAGTAGCCATCGTTACAGGTGGTTCAAAAGGAATTGGGGCTGTTATTTCAAAGGAATTGGCAAAAAACGGAGTTAAAGTAATTGTGAACTATAATAGCAGTAAAGAAGGCGCAGAACGTGTAGTAGAAGAAATTCAAGCACATGGCGGCGAAGCTTTAGCTATGAAGGGGGATGTTTCCATCTCTCAGGAAGCGACAGATTTAGTACAAGCTGCAATCGATAAGTATGGAAGATTGGATATTCTTGTAAATAATGCAGGGATTACTCGCGATCGGACATTTAAAAAGCTTGATGAAGAAAACTGGAGAAAAGTCATCGATGTGAACTTAAATAGTGCCTTTAATACGACTTCTGCTGCATTATCATTCTTAATAGATTCTGGAAATGGTCGTATTATTAATATTTCATCGATTATCGGTCAGGCAGGTGGCTTCGGTCAAACAAATTATTCAGCTGCCAAAGCTGGACTAATCGGCTTTACGAAATCACTTGCATTAGAACTTGCGCGCACAGGTGTCACTGTGAATGCGATTTGCCCAGGATTTATTGAAACTGAAATGGTTGCGGCAATGCCGGAAAATGTGTTGGAACAAATTATTGGTAAAATTCCTACGCGCCGATTAGGTCATGCTGACGAAATTGCTCGTGGTGTCTTGTATTTATGTCAAGACGGAGAGTATATTACTGGGCAGCAATTAAATATTAACGGCGGTTTATATATGTAATTTTAAATAGAAGGGATGGGGAGGAGCGCATGGTAACCTCATTAGTGAAGGACTGGGAAACTGTGTTTGAAGAAACAATCCCTAAAGAAATGAAAGATTCTTATATGCGGATGAAGCGGGCCTCGGAAATCTTAGTGAAAGAGGCGGAACCGGAAGTTGGCTTAACACCGAAAGAAGTTGTTTGGACAAAAAATAAAACGAAGCTTTACAAATATATTTCCAACAAGCCTACAAAATTTAAAACACCATTGTTAATGATCTATGCTTTAATAAACAAACCATATATTTTAGATTTAACACCTGGCGGAAGTATGGTGGAATATCTTCAGAATCGCGGCTTTGATGTTTATTTGCTTGATTGGGGCACACCAGGTGAAGAAGATAAACATTTGAAGCTAGATGATTATATTCTTGATTATATTCCTAGAGCTGTAAAAAAGGTGCTAAGAACATCAGGTGCAGATGAATTATCAATTTTAGGCTATTGTATGGGCGGAACGATGACATCGATTTTTGCTGCGCTCTATCCAGAGCTTCCGATTAAAAACTTAATTTTTATGACAAGTCCATTTGACTTTGAAAAAACAGGCCTATATGCGAAATTTTTAGATGAACGTTACTTTGATTTAGATAAAGTAGTCGAGACATATGGCAATATACCACCTGAAATGATTGATTTTGGGAATAAAATGCTAAAACCGATGACGAATTTTTATGGACCTTATGTAAGCTTAATGGACCGTTCACAAAATCAGACATTCGTTCATTCATGGAAGTTAATGCAGAAGTGGCTAACAGATGGAATTCCATTCCCAGGTGAAGCATATCGCCAATGGATTCGCGACTTTTATCAGAAAAATAAATTAATTAAAGGCGAACTCGTTGTCCGCGGTCGTAAAGTAGATTTAGCAAATATTAAAGCAAATATCTTGAATATTTCCGCTGAAAATGATCTGATTGCAATGCCGCATCAAGTCGAAGCGTTGATGAATGTTGTTTCAAGTGAAGATAAGAACTATGTTTGCGTGCCAACTGGTCATGTTTCGGTAACATTTGGACCAAGGGCAAATAATATAACATATCCAACGATTGGGGATTGGTTGGAAGAGCGTTCGATTTAGTTTGTAGATATATAGCCGAAAATGGGTCAGGGGAAGCTGCTAAGGAAACGGATTAAGAATCCTAGCAGCTTTTTTACATAATGTGGCAAGCGGACAATAATTACGAGTTTTCGGACAATATCCACCTTATACTGGACAATAAACAGCTAATGTTAGACAATAAGTAATTCATTCGGGATAGTACGTATACATACAAAGCTATTTTTTACGATTTGTATTGACTTCTATGAAATTGGTTGTTAAAATAAGCAATGTAGGATATAATAAATAAGCAACACCTCATACAAAACTGGCGAGAATCGCGCAGATTTCATATCTGTGAGGAAAGTCCGTGCTCGCACAGGCTGCGATGCCTGTAGTGTTCGTGCCTAGCGAAACCGTAAGCTAGGGCAGCCCATATAATGGGTTGACGGCAGGGAAAATACCTACGTCCATTTGGATATGGTATGACTACCTTGAAAGTGCCACAGTGACGGAGCTCCAATGGAAACATTGGAGGTGGAACGAGGTAAACCCCACGAGCGAGAAACCCAAATTTGGTAGGGGAAGTGTCTGGAGGGAATTGAACCGAAAAGACACCATAGCCATTTAGGCTATGAGATAGATGATTCTCCATTCAAGTGCAAGAATACTCTTTTGCGTATTCGTTTGCAGCACTGAATGAACAGAACACGGCTTACGAGGTTTTGTATGAAACTTAAATTTTTTGCAAAATGAATACTGAAAAATGATGGACTTGCATGCATACAGCAAGTCCATTTTGTTTGCAAATATCTATTGCATTGTCCAATCACTTTAGGGAACAATAATCTATTGATGGAATATTTTTATTCATAGGCTTCTATTCTTGAAAAGGACAAATATAATGACAATAGCTAATCTAATTTATCATGTAAGCAAAAAAAGATATACTTGAAAAGGAGTAAAATTGCATGGATTTTCTTACGATTTTAAAAGCAATTATCCTTGGGATGGTTGAAGGGCTGACCGAATTTGCGCCTGTTTCTTCAACTGGACATATGATTATTGTCGATGATATGTGGCTGCAATCTGAACAATTTTTAACGAAATATGTAGCCAATACATTTAAAATTGTTATTCAGCTTGGTTCGATTTTAGCTGTTGTTGTCGTTTTTAAAGACCGTTTTATTGATTTATTAAGCTTTGGAAAGATAACTAAAAATGGTACAGCTTCTTCGAAACAACATGGTCGGCTTTCGCTTCTCCAAGTTATTGTCGGTTTAATTCCAGCTGGGGTACTTGGCGTGTTGTTTGAAGATTATATTGATGAGTATTTATTTTCGACAACAACCGTTTTAGTAGGGCTCGTTGCTGGTGCGGTATTAATGATCTTGGCAGACGTAGTAGGTCCACGTAGCACGAAAAATCCAACCGTCATCACTGTTGACCAAATTACATATAAACAAGCTTTTTTAGTAGGGCTGTTTCAATGTCTATCCCTTTGGCCTGGTTTTTCACGCTCAGGCTCGACGATATCAGGCGGTGTATTGCTTGGGTTAAGCCACCGGGCGGCGGCAGATTTTACCTTTATAATGGCCGTTCCGATTATGTTCGGCGCAAGCTTTTTATCACTGTTAAAAAATTGGCAATATTTTAGTCTAGATGCTTTTGGCTTTTTCATTGCTGGCTTTATTAGTGCTTTTGTTTTTGCATTACTTTCGATTCGCTTTTTCTTAAAGCTTATTAACAGAATCAAACTGGTGCCATTTGCCATATACCGAATTGTATTAGTAGTCGTGATTTATATTATGTACTTTTAATATAGCTCAAAAGTAAACCCCTCCTTATCATTGGAGCTTGTCCAAGAGAAGGAGGGGTGAATGTTTAGTTAATATTTATTAAATTACTTATTTTCAAGCTTTTTAAGTACTTCGAAAATTTCCTCGTTTTCTGGTAGTTCGCCGATTGGATGAACATCAATAAATTGGATAATTCCTTCTTTATCAATGACGAACAATGCCCGCTCACTCATACCATTTTGATGGCGCACTCCATATAAATCTGTTACTTTACCTTGTGGGTAGAAGTCAGAAAGAAGTGGGTAGCTGATTCCACCTACAGATTTTTGCCATGCTTCATGGCTTGGCACACTATCAACGCTTATACCCAAAACTTGGGTATTTAAGCCTTCAAATTCATCGAGGTCATCCTCGTATGAAGGCATTTGCGCGCCTCAGACAGGTGTCCAATCTAAAGGATAGAATGCAATAAAGACATTTTTCTTGCCGCGATAGTCAGAAAGAGTGATTTCGCGGTCGCCGTGTGCTTTCAGTGTAAAGTCTGGAGCTTGATCTCCAACTTTGAGCGTTTTTGTTTCAGTTGCTCCTTTTGGCACAGTAATTCCTCCTTTTTTTATGTAATTATGATTTATTTATAATTAACCAAAAGGGAAGGCCCTTCGGTAATTACCACCAATATATTGTAATTCATAAAATGGATACAGGCAAATCGTAACGTATTAGCTGTACTGTGCTTTCATTGTTTTACGCTTATTAACATGTTGATCAGCACCAAGGGCGGCGATACATCCATCTGCAGCTGCGATGACCGCTTGCTTAATAAGGGTGCGGCGCGCATCACCACCGGCGAAAACGCCATCAACGCTAGTATGTAGCGCCTCATCAACGATAATATAGCCTTCTTCATCGCGCTTGACTGCATCGTTTAAGAAATCAGTACCAGGCTTCAGCCCTGCTAAGTATAGGAATACACCATCAACAGGCCATTCAGCCTCGTTTTTATCGGCATCGCGGATAATCAGCTTTTCGACCTTTTTATTTCCTTGGATTTCTTTTAAACGATGGTTCCAATAAATCTTGATATTAGGCAATTTTTCAAGTTCATCTGTTGTTGCATCGCCTTTTAGCTTATTTGTTGGAACAAAGAGCATCACTTCTTTTGCAAACTTTGCTAATGCAAGCGATTCATGAACAGCTTCCTCAGTCTCGCCAACGACACCAACAACGCGGTCTTTGAAGAAGGCAGCATCACAAGTTGAACAATAGCTTACACCACGTCCTGTAAATTCTTCTTCTCCTTTAATTTTGCTGCCAGGAGCTTTGGCGCCAACGGCAATAAACACACTTTTTGCTTTAATCGTTCCTTCTGGAAGCTCTAATCGTTTAATATCTTCGTCTGAAAAATCGACACTAAGGACGTTGGCACGAACAAAGGTAGCGCCAAATTGATCAGCTTGTACATGAATTTTCTTTAATAGCTCTTGGCCAGTAAGCTCTTCTGGAACCCCTGGATAGTTTGCAATTTTATGAGTGATGGCGAGCGTCCCTGATGCAGGGGCTTTATCGATTACTATTGTTTTTAAACGAGCACGAGCAGCATAGACTGCTGCCGAAGCCCCTGCAGGACCTGCGCCGATTGTAACGAAATCATAAACTTCATCGAGAATTTCTTTTGTAGGCTCCTTGAAAAAGTCTTCTGCAGTTTGTTTATTTTCATTATTTTCTACAGAAACATTTGCTAAAGTTTCATCCGTAATCCCTAATGCTTTTTTCATTTTCTTTGGTCGATAGCCGATAAATGCTTCTCCATTAATATAGGCAACAGGAGTAGAAAACAAACCTTCTTTATGCAAATCTTCGAAAAACGCAGGATTTTCAGTTACATTCCGTTCCTCGTAATTAAAGCCCCATTCTTTGAATTCTTTTTTCATTTTTTCGCAATAAGGGCAACCAGTACTACTGTATATAATAATTTCTGCCATGTTTCTGTCTCCTTTTCGTAAAATTTGTACTACTTGTAGTGTTAGCATTGAAATATTTTTCTATAATAAATATAAAATATTTATTTTGTATTTATTATTAATTTAAAATTATTATAAAATAAGAAGGTAAGAACTGTCAACTGATTTGTACATCTTTTTGCCGATTATTATCAAAAAATGTTTCGCATAAAGAGCTGCTGTTATCCATATATATTATTATCGTTTGAATTCTATCGCACGTAAGGAGGGGCATAATGAAAAGCATCATGATTGATTCGGATGAAATTGAAAACTTTTTTTATGATAAATTAATTAAATCTGGGCATATCCCGACAGAGGAAGAAACATTAATAATAGCCGACATTGCCTTTGACTATATGGTAAGTGTTGGAATTATTGAAGAAATCGCCAAGGAAGATGAAAAATAAAAATTTTTACTTTCGAATCGCTCTAAAAACAGAGTAACCTAATTTTTCTGCATATTTGCGTAATAATAATTCATGCTTAGACCAAGTTTCATAAATAGACGGCTCAATTTGCTCAGAAGGCTCAATGATTGGAACGAAATTACCTGAATTTTCCCCAAATGTTTCCGGCTGTTCTTGCTGTAGTGGACTACCTGTATGAATGATAGTTACATTGTCAAAACCAGCTTGTGTTAATTTAATTGTCCATTCATTTTTATCAAGGATTTCACTTATGTCGTAAAGCTCTTCGATTTCATTTTTTTCATAATCCGTTAAATCCGCTAACGCTGTCATCTCCAGCATGATTAAAACCCCATCTTTTTTCAAAACTCGGGAATATTCTTGAAGTGATAAAGGAATTGTTGTGAAAGCAGTAACTGATTCAGTAATCACGTAGTCAAAGGTTTCTTTTTTAAAAGGAAGATGTTCCGCATTTCCTTGAACTAACTGAATGGGTAAACCTTCAAAAATAAACCGCCTCTGTGCTTTTTTGATCATTTCCGGGTGGATATCAATGGCACTTACTTGACAGTTCCATTGCCTTGCAAGATAGGCAGATGTAATCCCCGTACCGCAACCAACATCTAAAACATGATGCTGTGGCTTAATGTTTTCATTTTTTAAAATTTTCTCTGTTATATGAAATCCCCCTGGATGTGCACTCCCGATGCCCATATAGGCTAAAAAGTCTAGGTAACTATACGTCTTCATGGTCCCACTCCCTTATCATCTTTCTTTACCATATGTTTAGATGATGTTGGCTGAATAGGCATTCATCTTATAGTGGTAAAATAAATCATGTCCATAATCCTAAATGGGCCATAATATAATCAACTGCTGGAATCTATATATTTTCATATAAGGACACAAACTATCGATGTATAAAGAAGGAGGGGATCTGTCTGCCATATGTAACAATTGATGATGCCTTTCAGATGTATTATGAAGTGGATGGAAACGGCATTCCAATCGTTTTCATCCACCCCCCAGCAATGGGTTCCATTACTTTTAAGAAACAAAAATCGTTAGCTGAAAAATATAAAATGATTACTTATGATATAAGAGGAAATGGAGAAAGCGGCTTCTCTAATGAAGAAATAACGATTTCTTTATTAGCAGATGACATTAGGAAATTATTAGATGAACTTGAAATAAAGGAGGCTGTCATTTGCGGTTATTCTAACGGCGGTTCCATTGCCCTTGAATTTGCCTTGAAATATCCTGACCGTGTCATGGCGCTTATTCTATCCGGGGGATTTCCTAAGGTAAAAAGCTTTTTGCTCGCTCAAGAATTTCGCCTAGGTATGGTTACGGCACGGTGCAAAGGGATTAAACTATTAGCAAAGGTACTTGCCGTTAGCCATACAAAAGACAAGCATTTCCAACGGGAAATATATAAAACAATCCTCAAGATTAATCCAACAATTCTTTTTCAAATGTACAAAACCGGGCTAGTTTATAACTGTACGGATAAATTATCAAAAATAACAAAACCAGTATTATTGGTCTATGGTCGTAAAGACGATTATATTCATAAGCATTATAAATTGTTTGAAAAAAAGCTGCTAAATACAGAAATAATTTTTATTGACAAGGCAAGACACCAAATCCCAACGAAACATTTCCTGGAATTTAACAAGATTGTCGATCGATTTTTGCAAAAACTACCATCCCATTCGCGTTAATTATGATTCATTTTACAAACTTTGCTAATCTTAGCCTAGAATGTCAGTTTCTGCGCTTTCCCAAGAAATAATTTTTATGATGAATGAAAAAGGGGGTCCAGTGGATGGCCCCTTTTACTTTTCTTCATTTTGTCCACTAAGCTCAATCTTCTCTCCACCAACGGTTAAGTAACAATAGATGTCAACTTCGGGAATAGTCTTTTTCATCCCTTGAATATAAGGCTTTACTAAGTCTTTAAAATCCTCCTTTACACCAGCTTCTGCTTGCCCAAATACATATAATTTTTTTTCGTCAAATAAAAAAGTTAGAAAACCAACTGGTTTATTGTTTTGGTCGACAATATTTAATAATTGGTATTCGTTTTTTATCATTTCAGGTGATAAATAGATTTGCAATTGAATACACTCCCGTTTATTCTGTTTTTAATTCAAGCCGCTTGAATAATGTGCCTCCCATTTTGGTTGAAGGATTTTCATTTTTCACATGAATCATCACTATGCACAAAATCCCAACGAGAAATGTTAAACTAGCTGTTGCAAGGAACATGCCAGCTCTGGACCATTCCATCAGCCAGCCGTAAATCGGCGGACCGATGGCTACACCTAAAAACCTTACGGAGCCATACAAAGAGGTGACAAATCCTCTTCGCGAAGCTTCTACTGAACCTGTTATAAAGCTATTTACGCAAGGGAGCACAAGTCCAGTTCCGATACTTGAAATTACTAATATAGCAATAAATAGCACTAATTTTTCAAAAAAGACGAGTGCTGCAAAAGAAACGGTCATGAATAAGAAACCGATGATGATTAATTTTTTCATTAGCAGCATTTTTTTACCGATTTTGCTGCCAGTTATATAGGATGTAATCGTCATAAAGAGGAGTGGAATCGCGAGGATGCCTCCTTTTAAAACGCCGTCCGTATCGTAAGTTTTTTCTAGGACATCTGATATATAGAATAAAATTCCAAATAATGTAAACAAACAAGTTGCCCCAGCTAAGTAAGTCGTAAACAACCATCTGCCTTCTTGTTTAAAAACAGAAAAAAGGCCTTTGACATAGTTTGCAACAGGTGGCGGCTCCTTCTTTTTCTTTTTTTCATGAACGAAAAAAATCGTCAGTAATATTGATAAAAGACAAAAGACTGGAAAGGCAAAAAAAGCCGCATACCAAAACAATAAAGCTAACAGTGATCCGATGATGGGAGAGACAACTTTACCAAAGCCATTGGAAGCTTCAACAAGGCCTAAGACACGGCTCTGCTCGCCACCCTTGAACAAGTCCCCTGTTAAGGCCATCGCAATCGGAGCCGTACCCGCTGCCCCAATGCCCTGCAGGATACGCCCTGCAATCATCCACATATATGGGTTTGAAAACCAAGCTGTTGCAGCACCAGCCAAAAGTCCGCCCGCGCCATAAGCAATTAAAGCTGGTATGATGACGGCCTTTCTTGAAAAACGATCTGACAAATAGCCTAGTATAGGGATTGAAATCGCTGCCGCAATAGAGAAAACGGTAATAATTAAACTTACCTGGAATTGTGAAATATTTAGTTCTGATTTCATCTTAGGCAAAATCGGGATTAACATCGAGTTTCCCAATACTAAGATGAGAGGAATTGATCCAATAGCCAAAATTGTCATAAATGATTGATTTTGTTTGGACAAGTGACTGTACAACTCCTTTTCCTTTCTTGCATAATCATGACTTTACTATTGTTCGAAAAAAGTAGCATTACTATGCAATTAAAACATTACAATGTTTTTCAATCCGGATTCACCCTTTAGGCAAACGTTGAATAGCATAAACAAGAAAGAAGAAGGAGGCGTATATCCTAATGGACTTTCTAGAAATACCAAAGAGAACAACTGGAGAACGGATTTTTGGATTGACATCAATTGCTGATTTTGGAATTCCAGTTGGTCAATTGCAACAATTGTTAGAGGATTATTATTGTTATATTGATGTAGCAAAATTAGGTGTAGGTTCTGCCTATGTCACCCCAAATTTACAAGAAAAAATCAGTTTATATAAACGATACGGGATTAAGGTTTATTGTGGTGGAACATTATTTGAAAAATGTTATTATCAGGGTAGGTTAAAGGACTATATAAAAATGCTGCAAAAGCTTGGGCTTGAATGGATTGAAGTGTCAAATGGCACGTTGGATATACCACTCGAAAAAAGAATTGATATTGTCAATGATTTGAAAACAGATTTTCATGTTCTAGGGGAGGTTGGCTCAAAAGACCAAAGCCATGAGCTTTCCGCCAAACATTGGGCCTTCGAAATGAACTCATTACTAGATGCTGGGTGTAAATATGTGATTACCGAAGGTCGTGATTCTGGTACGGCAGGAATTTATAATCCAGATGGTGAAGTGAAAAAGACAATTTTAAAGGAGCTTTCTAAACAAGTTGAGATTAATAAAATTATTTTTGAAGCACCGACAAATAAACAGCAAATGTTTTTCATTAATACATTCGGTCCAAATGTAAACTTAGGAAATGTAAAAATTCACGATGTCCTGTTATTGGAAGCAGAACGGGTAGGATTACGGAGTGAAACATTTTTTATGGCAACGGAAGCAAAGTCACGCTCATCAATCTTTTAAAGAACAAGTCGCCAAATTAATAAAAAGGAGCAACAATCATGGAACTCATATTGATCAGACATTTGCCAACGAAGTGGAATAAGTTAGGTATCCTTCAAGGGTCACAAGATATTCCAATCCTTCCAGTTTCAAAAAAGGATAGCGAAAAAATACAAGAAAATATTAAAATGATCAATAGCTTCAAACCAGATATTATTGTAGCCAGTCAATTAATGAGAACAAAACAAACGGCTTTACAATATGGATTTAAGCATCCAGTAATCGAGCCGCTTTTGAATGAATTGCAATTTGGCGAATATGAAGGCGTTGAAAAAAAAGAACTGATGAAAATTATGGAATGGACCACCAATCCTAGAACACTTGTGTTAGGCGAAAGATTAACTGATTTTGAAAATAGAATAAAGCAATTTATTACTCAATATCGTAAATATTCTTGCGTGTTAGTCTTTGGACATGGTTCCTGGATTCGTGGATTCCTCTCGATTGAGAACGTTGGTACGATTCAAAAGATGAATCAAGTAGTGGTTGAAAATAACCAATTTATTCATGCATCAATAAAAAAAAGTAGGCATCAGGTGGAACTGGAAACTTCAGTTGACGCATAAATGTCATGAATCGTCAGAAAAGGGGAGGTTTTCGTGCTCACATACGAGTTATGTTCAGAAGAGGAAATTCAGTCGATTTCTTTTAAAGAGTCGCTGAGTTGTCTTAAATGGGCTTATGAGCAATATGGTGACAAAATCGTGTATGCATGCAGCTTTGGGGCTGAAAGCATTGTTTTGCTTCATTTAATTAGTAAAATTAATCCTAGTGCGAAGATTACATTTATTGATACGAATCTCCACTTTAAAGAAACGTATGAAATAATCGAACAAGTGAAAAAACAATATCCCGACTTTCAAATCAATTTTATTCACACAAATTTATCGCTAGAAGAGCAAAGAAAGCTATATGGTGATAAATTATGGGAAGTAAACCCAAATAAATGCTGTCAATTAAGAAAAATCGAGCCTTTAAAACAAGAACTGCAAAAATATAAAGCATGGGTTTCTGGGATGCGTAGAAGTCAATCAGAAACAAGGGCTACTATAAAATATATCAATATCGATCATAAATTTAAAATCATTAAAATTTGTCCACTCATTCATTGGACATGGGATGAAATTTGGATGTACATTAAATACCATGGACTACCGTACAATAAGCTTCACGATCAAGGCTACCCAAGTATTGGTTGTGAGGTTTGTACAAAAGAAGTCGAAGGGGAAGGCGAATCAAGAGCGGGCCGTTGGTTGAACCATCAAAAAACGGAATGTGGCCTCCACATAGAAGGGGACTGACCCGATAGGTCAGCCCCTATTTTTTTCGCCACCCAAATGATGGTGCCGTGGACGTAGGCAATTCCAACTCATTGATAAAATCAATGACCTTTGTTGAAACCCATTGGCACAATACCGCAAAAATAACAATCTTCCAATTAATAACAATTGATGTTAATAAGAAAATTGAAATATTAATAAAAAACATGACGCGCCCGGGACGAATATGGTACGAATGGGAAATCATCAAAGCGGGAATGACCATGCCACCACTAGATGCCCCGTTGCGGATTAACAGTCCAACTCCAGTTCCAAAAATAAAACTGCCGATGAGTAAATCTACTAGTATATGGATATGCGGAAGGGCAACAAAAGAGGTGAGGATACTTACCGTAACCGATGTAATTGTAACGGCTAACATCGTCCGCATTGTCCATGAGTAACCGAAATATTTTAAGGCAACAGTTAAAAAAATAAAATTTACAATCCATAAGCCGAAACCTAAAGGTGTTCTGAAAAAATAATTCATTAAAATAGCGAGTCCAGCTGCGCCCCCTGAAGGAATATTATGCGGAAATAAAAACAATGACATTCCCGCCCCTTGAAAAACAGCTCCAATGAAGACAAATAAATAAGTTGTCATTTGTTTATTCATAATCGTTCCACTTTCTTCTATGTACGTCGTCTTTGTCCATTTTATGTTTATGAACTTTGTTTTATGTATTATTATTAAAGAGGAGAGGAGAGAACAATGAAAGAGAAAAAAGTAAATTGTTTTAAATGTAAATTTTTTTATACTACATGGGACGCTCGCTTTCCAAGAGGATGTAAAGCCTATGGATTTAAGACTAGACAAATACCTGCAGATTATGTGTACCATGCTTCAGGGGAATCGTGTATGAAATTTGTAGAAAAGGTCGTTCCATCGCGTTGGAAAAACTAATTCAAATGGAATGGTGGCTACGTCGATGTGCCAGGAATGTTCAGGTAGATTTTTTGCGGACATTGAATCCGTTATTATGAAAAATAGAGGCTCTTAGATAGCCTCTATTTATTTTCATTAAACCACTCTCTAAATTGTTCCGCTTCAACGCCACCTTCAATTCTAGAGACTTCCTCGCCATTTTCAAAATGGACAATCGTCGGCGTTCCTTCAATTTTATATGTATCCCAACCGTCATCAAATTCAAGCAGATTAAAGAGCTGTAAATTAATCCCCAACTCTTTGGCCATTGGAACAACAACAGGGGATGTTGTTTTACAATGCGAGCATGTCGGGCTATAAAAATAAATAAAAGCGGAGCCTTTGTCATCTAATAGTTTCGTTAACTCATCAGGTAAAATAATATTTTCGTAAATCGGGTCCTTCAATTGCTCAATCGTTGCCGGGTGGAGCGTTTCCTTATTGTATGGATTGACAATTGCTTTTTGTTTATTTTCCATACTAGTAAAAATGCCAAGTAATACAAAAATTCCAATAATAATAGTGCCAAATATGATTATTTTTTTCATGCTAGTCTCCTTTCTTTCCTAATCTAAATAAGATAATATTTGCTATTACTATTATAACGAATGCAGTCAAAGCAAGAAATGGGATTGTGATAAAACCGAGCCAATTAATGTACATCCCCGTACATGGGACAATACTACAACTATCCATATGCTCTGAAAGAAAAGGTACTTTTTGGATTAAATAATGATAGGTGGAAACAAGGCCACCAATAATAGCTAATGGAAGCACATACCGATAAATAACATAATCTTTTCTAACAACAGCAGTTCCCAAAATGATGACTAACGGGTACATAAAAATTCGCTGAACCCAACATAAATCACAAGGTATTAATTTTAAAACTTCCGAAAAATATAGACTTCCGGCTGTTGCAGTCAGTGATACTGCCCATGCCAAAAATAAAATATTATCTTTATTTACTTTATCTTTCATAGCAAAACCCCATCTATCATTTTCATTTTTCACCATTTCTATCTTACCTTTATTTGCAAACATTCTCAATATTTGCATCTAAACAATAAAAATTGCTATATCGTTCTATTAAAATAAGGAAATATGGAAGTTTTCAGCATATATAAGAGGATATGTTCATACAATTCTATCAATATAAGTTTTTAATAAGGTGTGTGAGCATATTGACATATTTCAAGAGATATTTTTATATCGTTATTTTCATCGTCATTTTTTTAGTTGCACCTCTAGCTGTTTTTGCAGAAGAAAAAACGGGCCAAGCTATATTCAAGGATTTTATCATTGAAAAAGATGGGACAGAGGTACAAGTGGTAGAACCGATTATTTTGTTTGAAGGACAAAATTATTTGCCATTAAAAGCGGTAACAAATAGTCTTGAAAAAAATGTTTATTTAAATGAAAGTACAGGCCAATTAGAAATCGTCGATTCTTTTCAAACTGTAGAGACTGACTATACCCTATCGATGAACAAATCAAAATTTAGGCCAAGTATAACATTTTCTGAAGGTGTGTCATCAAAAGGTGTGTTAATCATGGAAGATGATGAGAACAATATAATGTTTGAAAAAAACGGTTTTACAACTTTTTTTCCTGCGAGTACAACAAAAGTCTTAACTGCATTAATCGCTCTAGAGCAGGGAAACTTAGATGATAAAGTACTAGTTTCCGAGAATGTAAATAAATTACCAGGTGATAGTAGTAGAGTATTTATTCAGCCGGGAGATGAACTTACATTAGAACAACTTCTTTATGGAATGCTTCTTTCATCAGGTAATGATAGTGCTTTAGCAATTGCTGAACATATTGCAGGCACTGAATCAGCCTTTGCAAAACTAATGAATGAAAAGGCGATTGAAATAGGAGCTACCCATTCCAATTTCGTTAATTCCCATGGCTATCATCATTATGACCATTATACAACACCTTATGACTTAGCATTAATTCTAAAGGCTGCTAGCGAACATCCTAAATTTTTAGAAATCATAAATACCCCAGCTTACAAAGCAGTTTATAAAAATAAAAAAGGAAAGCAAGTTGTTAGAAATTGGGGCACAACAAATTCCTTTTTAAAAAGCTCTAATCTTTATGTGAATGGAATCATTGGCGGGAAAACTGGTTATACAGATGCAGCGGGACGAAATTTAGTAACGATTGCAGAGCAAAATGGACACCGTTATTTTGTCGTTGCTTTAAAAGGGGATTCTCTTGGACGGTATAAGGACACAAGGAAGCTTTTGTTAAATGCTTATAAGGTAAGAGAAAAGTATGATCGGGAAACGATTAAACAAATTCAGATCATTCCCTACAATCAACCTATCGAATTTGCTGGGCACAGTATCCCCTCAGATGGTCAACTATTTATTTACAAAGGTAGAAGCTATATCTCCCAATCTTTACTAAGCAAACTACTAGCAGATATACAGCCAGTAGCCGTTGAAGAAGCATATGTAAAAATGGAGATCAGACCGAAATTTGTCGTGCAAGAGCCTATCGTGGAGCCATTATACACAATGTATAGTAAGGAACAAGGTGAAAAGGAAAAGCGAAGTGCTGTCGTTGCTTTTTCTGCCGCTTCTATTAATAAAATACAATTATTTTTGTTCGCTTATCGACCTACGCTGTCTTAATGAAAAATAGCAAGCTGCCAATTTTTAAAATGAATCAAAACATCCATTGTAATCCAAACTATAGCCGATTGGTTTCATGCTTAAGATAAAAAGGAGGGTTACAATGGGTAAAAAGGATCGCAATAGCTTAAGGGAAAAGAAAAATAACCATACACCTAACGAAGACGTTCAGGCAAAGGAAATTGCCCATGGCAAGGAATACTCTGCAACTGGAAGAAAACGATGAAAAGGCTGCCTTAGGCAGTCTTTTCTTTATCCATTGCAAATTGAATGTATGCCATTTTTCCTAAAATTTCACAAAAAGTTCAGTTATAGCCAGCTTTAATGGAGAGATGACAACGTATAACATGTTATTATAGGGGGTGGAGGTGGAGACGATGTTGGTAGGTTTTAAAAATACATTACATTCCATTTTATCTCTGCTCAAAGAAAATGATTTAAATGCGCGTTATATAGAGTGTGAAGGCCGTTCCATGTTTCGAATTGATGAGATGATGTGTGATGCCGGCTTTGGCTGTGATAATGTCGTTCTTGATGTCTTTTTTGATGAGGACGAAAAAGTGCTTTTTATCGGTTTGCTTCGTTTTCCGAAAACGAAAAGAAGAACAGGGCTAGGTAGCCAAATCTTAAAGAAAATTTTAGATTACGCGAATCAGCATCAATTCACAATATACTTAGATGCTTGGAATGAATCGCAACCATTTTGGAAAAAGCATGGATTTAAACATGTTTATACCGATAAATATCATTTTGAAATTTTAGGATATTCTGGAGCAGGACTTGATATTTTTCATGAGTGGGAGGAATTTAAAAAGACGAAAGTGTTTAAAACATATCTTTCCTGCCATGAAGAATAAGGCGACATCATAAAAAAAGCGTAGGCCTCGATAGCTTTTGAGGCACTACGCTTTTATTATGGTTATTATTAAAATTTGTGAATGGGCGATTATAGTTTGACAGCATTTTTTTCATTTTCTAAAATCGGCTGCAAGGCTTTTTTCAATGCTTCAAGCTCTTCTTCATTAAGCGGTACAAGTGGCAGCCTTAATGAGCCGGAATCGATTCCTTTCAGTTGTAGCGCAGCCTTCACAGGGGCAGGACTCGGCGCTGCAAATAGGGCTTTTATCATTGGCAATAATTTGCGATGAAGAGCGGCTGCACCTTTTAAATCGCCTTTAACAAAGGCTTGCACCATCTCCTGCATTTCATTGCCAATGACATGGGCGGCAACAGAGACAACACCAACACCGCCAATCGCAAGAACAGGTAAACACATACCATCATCACCACTATACAAACTGAAGCTGTCATCAGTTTCTTCAATAATCTGTGCCATCGCATCTAAATTTCCGCTCGCTTCCTTGACACAAACGATATTTTCTACTTTTGAAAGGCGAATAATCGTTTCAGGTGTCATATTGACAGCGCTTCGTCCCGGTATATTATAAAGCATCACTGGCAATGTTGTTGCTTCCGCAATTGCTTTAAAATGTTGATAAAGCCCTTCTTGTGAAGGTTTGTTATAGTAAGGAACAACAAGCATAATACCGTTGACGCCCGTTTCTTCCGCTTTTTTTGTTAATTCAATCGAGGCTTGGGTGTTGTTCGATCCTGTACCAGCTAGAACAGGGACACGACCATTAACAACCTCAACTACATGTTTAAATAATGCTACCTTTTCATCTGACGATAGAGTAGGGGATTCACCAGTTGTACCAGCGACAACAATTCCTTCTGTCCCGTTCGCAATTAAATGATTTACTACCTTATCAACTTTATTAAAATCTACTGCCCCTTGTTCATTAAATGGAGTCACCATTGCCGTTAAAATTTGTCCAAAATTCATAATTTTCGCCCTCATTTCAATTAGTTAAAATATTTTGCAAATAAAAATGCAACAACGAAAGCTATCGCTGTTGCATGGAAAATGTAAATATAAACGATTCCGATGCGTGAGATAGCCCTCCATATAGCCATTGCTACATGACAATCCTGTACCTGTTTGATACAGAACCAGTGTCTAGGAAAAATGAGCTTCCTATCACTTCGGCGAATTCCCCTTTCTGCAAAGATCTGCGGACCTCATTATCCTCCCAAAGCGTACTAATGGTTTTCGCGCCTCTATACTCACTTCAATTTTAGTTGAAGTAAATTTTATGAAGTTTATTGTACAATAACAGAAATTAAGAAAATTTTCAAGAGATAGGCTATAAAAGTTTAATAACTGGCAGAAAAATATAAACAGATGATAAAATAGAAAAATAATTTTAAAGTTTAATTAAGTAGGAAAGAGGGTGGAATAATAGACGTGAATGCACAAGTAAAAAAGCTTCAGATTACATCGCAAAAGAAGGATGGAAATGCAAATCCAATTTATCATGTTTTATTTATCATCGGCTTTGTCCATTTGTTAAATGATTCCATTCAAGCTGTTGTTCCGGCGATGTTTCCAATCTTGGCCAAGTCATTAGGATTTAATTTTAAACAACTAGGCCTCATTGCTTTTGCACTCAATATGACGGCTTCTGTCATGCAACCTGTGATTGGGACGTATTCCGATAAACATCCAAAACCGAAACTATTGCCAATCGGTTTGACATTTTCTTTAGTGGGAATGCTTGGTCTTGCTTTGGCGCCTTCTTATAGTATTATCCTATTATCAGTGATGCTGTTAGGGATTGGCTCTGCTGCATTTCACCCTGAAGCGTCTAAAGTTGCCCATATGGCATCAGGAACAAGGAAAGGCTTTGGGCAATCCGTATTCCAGGTTGGCGGGAATGCTGGACAATCGCTAGCTCCGTTAATTACAGCATTAATTTTAGTGCCGCTTGGTCAAATTGGCGCGATTTGGTTTACTTTTGTAGCTTTTCTAGCCGTTCTAATTTTAATTTATATTTCAAAATGGTACGGTGAACAGCTGGCAATAAATACAAATAAAAAAACGAACACAGCTATTGTAAAAGCGCATACTGTTGGCAAATCTATAAAAATTGCATTTTTCCTACTTATATTTTTAGTGTTTGTAAGGCAATTTTATCATGCGGCAATTACGAACTATTTTGCCTTTCACTTGATTGATACGTTTCATTTAGAAATTGAAGATGCACAAATCTATATCTTTTTATTTTTAGCTGCTGGTGCGGCGGGTACATTTTTAGGCGGACCGCTTGCAGATAAAATTGGCATGAAAAACGTCTTATTCTTTTCGATGGTAGCAGCAGCCCCTCTTTGTATTTTGCTTCCCTATGCAAGCGAAGGGCTTGCAATGATACTGTTAACGATTATCGGATTTATTTTGTTATGCAGTTTTTCCGTTTCCGTCGTTTATGCCCATGAATTACTGCCCGGTCGGATTGGCATGGTATCCGGGATGATCATCGGTTTGTCGTTTGGTCTTGGCGCCATAGGCTCCATCGTCCTAGGTTGGCTCGGCGACCGCATCGGGATTTCGACAACATTGGTTTATGCTAGTTTTTTACCATTATTAGGCGTTTTAACGGCGTGGCTGCCAAATGAGAAAAAGATTAAAACATTGCATGAGCAAGGATAAAAATACGCAATTTGCTATTATGGCAAATTGCGTGTTTTTCTAATGGAATATGAACGCTTATATATCTCCACTGTTTACGAATTGCTTATATTTTTTATTTTGGACAAAAAATAATCTTCCTAATAGTACAATCGCTCCAACAGCTAAACCAATGATTAAGCCAATCCAGTAACCAAACGCCGCAAACGTAGTATAGTTAGCAATGATATACCCAGTTGGCAAGCCAATTAGCCAATATGAAATCAAGGCCATTATAAAGGTTGCATTTACATCCTTATAGCCCCGTAAGGCCCCTTGAATGGGTGCCCCAAATGCATCAGAAATCTGAAATAAAATCGCATAAAGTAAAAAGTGTTTTGTGAGCTCTAATACTTGCATATTATTTGTATACAGCTCGGCAATCGGTTCCCTTAAATAATATAAAAAGACTGTTGTAATGACTGCCATGATCATCGCTATCGTGATTCCTAGATAACTGTATATTTTAGCATCTTTAAAGCGTGTCGCCCCAATCTCAAAACCAACTATAATCGTTAAAGCCATCGAGATACTTAAAGGAATCATATATAAATAGGATGCAAAATTTAAAGCTGCTTGGTGGGCAGCAATCGTAATGGTATCATATTTACTCATAAGTAACGTAACGGCTGCAAAAATGCTTGTCTCAAAAAAGATTGCAAAACCAATTGGGATGCCAATTGTCAGAATTTCCTTCCATGTTCGTAAATGGATAGGAATGAAATTTCGGAATAATTTATATGACCGAAATGGGCGCTGCTTCGTAACAATGATGACAGCAAAAAGCAGGATAGCCCAATACGTAATCGCAGTTGCATATCCTGTCCCAATTCCACCTAATGCAGGAAACCCTAGTTTGCCAAAAATTAATACATAATTTAGAAAAATATTGATTGGCAAAGAAGACAGGGTAATGATCATCGTTACTCTTGTTTGCCCTAAGGCATCAATAAAAGAGCGTAGAACATTGTAAATAAATAAAGGAACCACTCCATACCCTAAGCCGATTAAATAGTGTTTGGCAATATGGGACACCTCGGGAGTTAGACTCATTTTCATTAAAATCGGGTCGATTGCCACAGTTCCTACTAATATAATCACAATGGCGATGAACACCGCTAAATATATTCCTTGAACAACTGAAAATGGAATGTTTTTCGTCTTTTTAGAACCAGCGAAATGGGCGACGATTGGCGTAATTGCCATCAAAATCCCGTTAATTCCTGTAAATATTGGCATCCATAGACTTGAGCCGATGGCAACCCCTGCTAAATCATCAGCACTAGCTCTCCCTGACATCATCGTATCAAAGAAATTCATTGCATAGAGGCCTAATTGTGTAATTAAGATTGGTAATAAGATTTTTACAAATAATGTAGATTTTTGCTTTATTGTGTATGTTTGTTCCATGATGTAACCCCTAATTTTCGTGTTGAAATTCGTCCTTTTGAGCTAATTTTGTATTTTCTAATAAAATTGATGATAAACATTATATCACAGAACCAAAATATGCATTATAATTAAAATATTACCGGCAAGTACAACTAAAATGTAAATAGGTGATTCCAAATGTCGTTAATGTATAAACAATTCGCTCAGAATTCCAATAAAGAAATGCTTGAGCTTCTTGAACAGATGAAATCATGTTTTCCTAACAGTGAAGCTACTAAACTATTTGAGCAAGTAAAGGAAATTTTCCTAAGAGATTATGCATTTATAAAATATGCATTAGATGCCTCGACGATTGTGGCTGTTACGGATAAAGCTGGGACTATTCTTTATATTAATGATAAATTTTGTGAAATTTCATCATATAGTAGAGATGAATTAATAGGAAGTACACATCGACTGATTAATTCTGGTTTCCATAGCAAAAACTTTTTTAAGGACATGTGGAAAACGATTTTGTCTGGAGAAATTTGGAGTGGGGAAGTAAAAAATAAAAAAAAGGATGGATCCTATTATTGGGTGCATTCCCACATCATTCCGATTATTAACGACTTTACAGATCAAGTTGAAGGGTTTATTACGCTCCGTACTGATATAACAAAAGGAAAAGAAGCTGAGGAACAACTCAGGAAAGTGCTGAAAAATGATTTTGAGAGAACAATAAAAAATCTCGATAATATGGTCTTTAAAGTTAAAAGAGATAGTAACGGAGAATTATTTATTCCATTAGTCGAAGGAAAGCTATCGAAGCTCCTTGATATTTCCGAAGGGCGCTTTGATCGAAAAAGAATGGAAAATTTTTTTGGTGATGAATTAGTCGATCACGTCATTGACGTTGGTCGAGCAGCTTTTCGTGGTGAGAAGCAATCCTTTACACACCATTATAATGGGATCGCTCTATATACGACATTATCCCCTATAATAGAGGATGGCAATATTATTGAAATTATTGGGAATACAAACGATATAACAATATTAGAATTGGCTCAAAAGGAAATACAACATTTAGCTTACCATAATGATTTAACAAATCTACCAAATCGCAGAAAGCTATCGGAAGACATACAGGAAAAGCTAGATGAGAGAAATAATCAAAAATATGCGATTTTATTTGTTGATATTGATCGTTTCAAACAAATTAATGATACGTTAGGATTCCAAAGAGGCGATAAACTGATTTTAAAGCTTAGTAAAAGATTGGTGCAGTTTGTGAGTGGAAACGGCAGCGTTTACCACATGAGCGGTGATGAATTTGTTATCATTCTAGAAAGCTATGGAAATATGACTTCATTAGCTTTAATAGTTGAAAGTATATTAAAGGCTATTGAGGAGCCATTTTTAGTTGACGAGCATGAACTTATCATTACATGTTCAATCGGGGTCACCACGTTCCCTGAAAATGCGGAAGATTGTATTGAAAAAATAGTAAACAGGGTTGATACAGCATTAAAGCATTGCAAACTTAATGGGAAACAAGGTTTTATTTTTTACAATAATGAAATGGGAAAGGATGCGCACGGGCGGTTAGAGCTGGAAATTAATCTTCGTAAAGCGATTAAGAATAATGAGTTAATATTACATTTTCAGCCTAAATATATTATTGAGTCAAATCAAATGAACGGAATGGAAGCGTTGGTGCGTTGGAACTCACCAACCTACGGTTTTGTTAGTCCGGATGATTTTATTCCGTTGGCAGAAGAAACAGGTCTGATTGTCCAGCTTGGGGAATGGGTTTTATATGAAGCATGCCGACAAAACCAAGAATGGATTCAAAAAGGATATCCGCCGATGCGGATTGCTGTCAATGTCTCGACAATTGAATTTTTGCGGCCGAACTATGTTGAAAAATTAAAAAAAATACTAGCTGAAACAGAACTTGACCCACAATATTTAGAGCTAGAAATTACCGAAAATAGCTTTATGCAAAATATGGAAAAGGGAATTGAAATTCTTAATGAGTTAAGAGATTTGGGAATTTATATATCGATTGATGACTTCGGTACAGGCTATTCATCCCTTGGATATTTGAAAAGATTACCAATCAACATTTTGAAAATAGATAGATGTTTTATCCAAGAAATTGAAGATAATGAAAATGATGCTGAAATTGTAAAAGCAATCATTCAATTAGGACATACCTTTCACTTAAAAGTGATTGCAGAGGGAGTAGAAACTGATAAAGTGGCTAAAATACTCCATGAATTAAATTGTGATGTTGCCCAAGGTTATTATTATAGTAAACCATTACCAGCCAATCTGTTCGAAAAACTTCTACAATAAACTAATTTGTATACATGATTTCATGGTATAATGCATATGTATAAAAAAAGGAAAAAGAAACGGGGGGTAGAAAGATGGACCAACAAAGACTTGCGGCTTTTTTTGAAGAAAAAATTAAAGTCGCCAAGATCCAATTTGAAAGAACAGTAGAATGTAAGCATACAGAATTTGATGATTTGTATCCATATATGGATGAACAGCCAACATTTTTTTGGTATAAGCGCTATGTAGCTTGGCAAGAGCTTTTAACAATCATTAAATTAGCCAGCGAGCTTGGGATTGAATGGAAATCTTTCTTTACCAAAAACCAAGTTCTTTTTGTAGATAAGAAAGTTTTAGATGCAAAAGTATTGGATCATTGGTTTGAGGAATGTCGTTTAGAGTCTAACTAAATAAACTTGAATTTGTAGTGTTAATGTCCAAGTATGCTGACGTACTATGGGCCTTGACACTTTTTTGTTTTAGTATTGGAAAATGGCGTAGTTCCCTTTATAATATGGGGATGGAAAACAATTTGAAGGAGTGTACAAAATGATACATAGAACATGGCAAAATAAAGAAACAATGAAGCAAGTGAAATGTGTACATACAAACGCGGAAAAATATATGGTGAATAGAGTTTTAACAGTTGGAAAAGTTTATGATGTCAAAAACGAAACAGACGAATTTATTTTTATTATCGATAATACAGGTAAAGTTGGCGGCTATTATAAAGAGTATTTTGAAGCAGTGTAATAGGAGAAGAGGAGGTAAAATAAATTTTTGAGTGAGTAAAAAGAGAGGATTGAGATTTTGAAACGCATCATTAAGAAAAACATAGAGTTATTAGCACCTGCTGGAAATTGGGAAGCTATAAAAGCTGCCGTTGCCAACGGGGCAGATGCTGTTTATTTCGGAGTTGAAAATTACAATGCACGGGTGCGTGCGGAAAATTTTCAATCAAATGAGCTGCCAGAAATTATGGCTTATTTGCATAAATATAATGTTCGTGGCTTTGTCACGTTAAATATATTAATTTTTGAAAGCGAGCTAGATGATGCCAAGAAGTTAGTCGAAGCATGCATTGATGCCGGTGTAGACGGTTTAATCGTTCAAGACATGGGGATTTTGCAATTAATCAGAGAAATTTCTTCTGATTTTCCTGTCCATGGGTCTACACAAATGACGGTTACCTCACCTGAGGCGGTTGATTTTTTAAGGCCATATGACCTTGAGGTCGTTGTCTTAGGCCGGGAAAATAATTTACAGCAAATTAAAACAATTGCGGATGAAACGAATATACCATTGGAAGTATTTGTTCACGGTGCAATCTGCGTTTCTTATTCTGGTCAATGCTTAACATCGGAAATGTGGGGCGGGCGCTCGGCAAATCGCGGCGAATGTGCCCAAGCCTGCCGTCTACCATATGATTTAATTGTTGATAATGAGGTAAAAGAAATGGGTAATCTTGCTTACGTCCTTTCGCCAAAGGATTTAGCTGCTTTAGAAATCATTCCT
This sequence comes from Bacillus sp. (in: firmicutes), assembly GCA_012842745.1. Taxonomy (NCBI): domain Bacteria; kingdom Bacillati; phylum Bacillota; class Bacilli; order Caryophanales; family Bacillaceae; genus Bacillus; species Bacillus sp. (in: firmicutes). The sequence continues at coordinate 335,623 of DUSF01000056.1, forward strand.
GAGCTGATTGAAGCGGGTGTGACGACCTTTAAAATTGAAGGAAGGTTAAAGTCGCCTAAATATGTAGCAAATGTTGTTAGCAAATATCGTAAAGCGATTGACGAGTATGTAGCTGGAAGAAACTATAAACCTACAAAAACTGACATCCGTGAGCTCCAGCAAAGCTTCAGCCGTGGCTTTACTTTCGGTTTTTTAAAAGGAACGAACCATAAACAGCTGTTGGATGGGACATTCCCGAAAAGCCGCGGCGTTTATTTAGGAATGGTCAAAAAGGTGTTAAAGGATGCTGTTTTATGTGATGTAGAAGCGCCATTAAAGCGCGGCGATGGCATAGTTTTTGATGCCGGACGTCCTGAGGAAAAAGAAGAGGGCGGGCGCGTTTACGACCTTCGCAAAAACGGCGTGAAGATGGACGGAGAAGTTAAACAAGGCCTTATCGAAATTGTCCCTGGACGGCACGATATTAATTTAACGAAGGTCCATGTTGGTGATAAAATTTGGAAAACAAGTGACCAGGAGCTTGAGCGCCGTTTACGGAACACGTACGAATCTGAGCAAACTTATCGTCTTTTTCCGCTCAGCGTTTCAGCAACCGGCAACGTTGGAAGTCCTTTAATAACCGTTTGGCACGATGAAACAACGAACAACTATGTCACAATAGAATCAAATGAAAAATTACAACAAGCGTTGAAACGACCATTAACAACGGAATATTTGACCGAACAGCTAGGCCGGTTAGGAGGAACAATCTTTAGGCTCGAGAATCTTGAAGCGACTTTTTACGAAGATGTAATGATTCCTGTAAAAGAATTGAATCATATGCGTAGACAAGCGGTGAAAGAGTTAGTTGCATTACGGCAAGCACCTTATCGTTATCAAAAAAATAATGTTGGACAAGCCGCTGATGAAAATGCTAGAAGCGGGCAAAATAGAGTCAAGAAACAGCCGGAAAATCCAAATTTAATTGCATTATGTCGCACAATGGAGCAAATCGAAGCAGCCTCTCGAACCGATGTTGATTTTATTTATGCTGACTTTGAGTTTACAACTGACTATCCAAAAGCTGTACAAGCTGCAAAAGCATATAACAAGCCGATTGCCCTTGCGACACCGCGAATTCACATGCCAGGTGAAAATGCTATTTTAAATGGGATTATTAAAGCGGGACCTGATGCAATCTTAGCTAGAAGCCTTGGAGCTGCTCAGTATTATCTGGAGAAGCAAAATCTGTCCATACCAATAATTGGTGATTTTTCATTGAATAGTGCGAATTCAAAAGCTGTCGATTTATTTTTAGGACGGGGCTTAGCGCGCATCACGCCATCTTATGATTTAAATATCCAACAAATGTTTGACCTCCTTGAGAATTCGCCAACTGAGAGTATTGAAGTTGTCATTCACCAGCATTTGCCAATGTTCCATACTGAGCATTGTGTGTACTGCACTTTTTTAAGCGAAGGAACCGATTTTACAAATTGCGGAAGACCATGTGAAAAGCATCGCATCTCACTCCAAGACCGGATTGGCATGAAGCATCCCGTTCGTGTGGACATTGGCTGCCGCAATACTGTTTATAATGCGATTGAACAATCTGGGGCGGAATATATTGCGAATTTTTTAAATGAAGGGATTAAGCATTTTCGCATTGAATTTTTAGAAGAGGATGCGGAAAAGGTTCATGAAGTTATTCAACTTTATCGTGAAGCGCTTGAAGGAAAAAGAACGGGTACAAGTGTTTGGAAAACATTAAAAGCAACAAATCAATTAGGGGTGACACGGGGACAGCTTATTAAAAAATAGCCTGTTTATTATTGATTTTGTACAAAATTCGACTTAAATTTGGAAATTCGGGAAAATGTCTTAATTTAGTCATACAATTTTTTCGGATTTGTATTATTCTATATAAAGAGGGTTTGGTGGCAAAAGAGTGCGTGTTCTCATTTTTAGTGGTGGAAACTTAAATGATTGGGCTATTTCCTATATAAAGGAGGATGATTTTCTTATTGGGGTCGATCGCGGAGCCTATTTTCTATATTCACATCGGATAAAAATGAATATAGCGATTGGAGACTTTGATTCCGTAACAAAAGCCGAAAAAGAACAAATCATCACAAATGCAAAGGAACTCATTTCATGCGATGCAATTGACAAAAATGAGTCCGATACAGAGATGGCATTTCATTATGCACTGAAAAAACAACCAAAGGAAATTTTACTCTTTGGTGGGTTGGGTACTCGTTTTGATCATTCCATCGCAAATATTCAATTATTGCTTTGTGGCTTAGAAGCTGGTATTTCTTCTAAAATCATTGATGAATGGAATGAAATTCAACTTGTCAATAGTCAGCTTATCATCTATAAAGATCGGTTTAGAAATGTTTCTTTACTGCCACTAACACCGGAAGTAAGAGGGATTACATTGGAAGGTTTTCAATATCCGCTCTTACATGCCACAATCCGAATCGGGGAGTCCGTAGGCATCAGCAATGTTTTAATTGGAGAGTACGGTAAAATAATCGTATCCTCTGGGATTTTACAAGTAATCAAAAGTAATGATGAATAAAATTTTTAAGGATGTGCCAATAAAATGGGGAAAAGAATTAGTGAATTATATGAGCATGAATTAATTGAAATGGCTAGGGAAAATTTACATAATGAGCAAATTAAAAGAGAGTGGTTTAGCCGTTGGGGTTTAGAATTTCCAATGATTCGAACTGCTTTTGGGGTTAAAAAATATGGAGAAGATTTTACGGTTACAAGAGAAATGAAAAATAAAGAATATGTGGCGATATAAGTAGAAAAGCGGAAGCACTCATCATGGGGCTTCCGCTTTCCTATCTTATTTATACATCTCCGCTACTTGCTGTTGAATTTCCTTGTTTTCCAAGTACTCATCAAACGTCATTTGCCTGTCAATCAAGCCTTTTGGTGTGATTTCAAAAATACGATTCGCTGTCGTTTGCACAAACTGATGGTCATGAGAAGCAAACAGAAGCGAGCCTTTAAATGCAATTAAACCGTTATTCAAAGCCGTAATCGACTCAAGGTCCAAGTGGTTTGTCGGCTCATCTAGCAGTAAAACATTTGCGCCGCTAAGCATCATTTTTGACAACATGCAACGCACTTTTTCTCCACCGGAAAGGACGCTAGCTTTTTTAAGAACTTCTTCTCCTGAAAACAACATTCTTCCTAAGAAGCCTCGCAAAAAGCTTTCACTTTCATCATTAGGAGAAAATTGGCGTAGCCATTCTACAAGATTCATGTCACTATTTTCAAAGTACTCAGAGTTATCCTTTGGGAAATAGGCTTGTGATGTTGTTACACCCCATTTAAATGAACCGCTATCTGGTTCCATTTCACCCATTACTATTTTAAACAAAGTTGTTTTCGCAATATCGTTATTGCCGACAAGAGCTATTTTATCACCTTTATTCATGATGAAGCTTACATTATCAAGCACTTTCTCGCCATCAATTGTTTTTGTTAGACCTTCCACCCGCAACAAGTCATTGCCGATTTCTCGGTCAGGTGTAAAGCCAACAAACGGATAACGGCGTGATGATGGTTTAATATCATCTAAATCAATTTTATCTAAAAGCTTTTTACGTGATGTAGCCTGCTTTGATTTTGAGGCATTCGCACTAAAGCGGGCAATAAACTCTTTAAGTTCTTTTATTTTTTCCTCTTTTTTACGATTGGCATCCTGGGCCATCTTTAACGCTAATTGGCTTGATTCATACCAGAAATCATAGTTACCGACGTAGATTTGAATTTTACCAAAATCTAAATCGGCTATATGTGTACAGACATTATTTAAGAAATGGCGGTCATGGGAAACAACGATTACCGTATTTTCAAAGTTAATGAGAAATTCTTCAAGCCAAGCGATAGCTTTTAAGTCAAGATGGTTTGTCGGCTCGTCAAGTAAGAGAACATCTGGTTTACCGAATAGCGCTTGCGCGAGTAACACCTTCACTTTTTCGCCGCCAGTTAATTCTGCCATTTTCTTTGTATGAAGTTCTTCAGTAATACCGAGACCTTTTAATAGAATCGCTGCTTCCGATTCTGCTTCCCAGCCGTTCATTTCAGCAAATTCACCTTCAAGCTCGGCTGCTCTGATACCGTCTTCATCGCTAAAATCGGCTTTCATATAAATTGCATCTTTTTCCTGCATCACTTCGTAAAGGCGGGTATGCCCCATAATAACCGTTGTCAACACTTCATATTCTTCATATTCGAAATGGTTTTGTTTCAAAACGGCAAGGCGCTCACCTGGATTCATGATAACATCACCAGTTTGCGGCTCGATTTCACCTGATAAAATTTTTATAAAAGTAGACTTCCCAGCACCATTGGCACCAATTAAACCGTAGCAATTTCCAGGGGTAAACTTAATATTTACATCCTCAAACAGCTTTCGGTCGCCGTAGCGCAAACTTACATTGCTTACAGTAATCATTTAATAAAATTCCTCCAAATCTTTAATTTCCCTATAATTATACCAAAAGGAAACGAATAAAGCGATTAACAGCAAACCTTCACGGGCGAATAATCTGAACCTATTCATGAATAGTTATTTGCATCGAAGAGAGGTGAGAGGTTATCATCGGTATATTTCTATCATCTAATTTTTTACTGTCATGATGATAGAATTAGTGGTACAATATTAAATAATTTAAATTTAATAATTTTTTAGATATTAGTTGGAGGGATTTTCGTGGCAGAACTACGTAGTAATATGATTAAAAAAGGCTTTGATCGAGCACCACATCGCAGTTTGCTTCGCGCTGCAGGGGTAAAAGAAGAAGATTTCGATAAACCATTTATTGCTGTATGTAATTCTTATATTGATATAGTACCTGGACATGTTCATTTACAGGAATTTGGTAAGATTGTAAAAGAAGCAATTCGTGAAGCAGGCGGCGTTCCATTTGAATTTAACACGATTGGTGTAGATGATGGAATTGCAATGGGTCACATCGGTATGCGCTATTCACTGCCAAGCCGCGATATCATTGCTGATTCAGTTGAAACAGTTGTCGCAGCGCACTGGTTTGATGGCATGGTTTGTATACCAAACTGTGACAAAATTACACCAGGAATGATGATGGCGGCAATGCGCTTGAATATTCCGACTATCTTTGTAAGTGGCGGACCTATGAAAGCTGGGGTAACAAGCACAGGTAAAAAACTTTCGCTAACATCTGTTTTTGAAGGTGTAGGAGCATTCCAAGCGGGACAAATTGATGAAAGTGCATTAACAGAAATTGAACAATATGGCTGTCCAACATGCGGCTCATGTTCTGGAATGTTTACAGCGAACTCTATGAACTGTTTAGCAGAGGTGCTTGGATTAGCGTTACCAGGAAACGGGACAATTTTAGCTGTTTCTCCTGAACGTCGTGATTTTGTTCGTGAATCTGCAAAGCAATTAATGCATTTAATTGAAAAAGATATTAAACCACGTGATATCGTCACTGAAAAAGCAATTGATAATGCCTTTGCTTTAGACATGGCAATGGGTGGTTCTACAAATACAGTATTACACACACTTGCTTTAGCAAATGAAGCAGGCGTTGAGTATTCATTAGAGCGTATTAATGAAGTGGCGGAGCGTGTACCACATTTAGCGAAGCTTGCACCTGCGTCTGATGTATTTATTGAAGATTTACATGAAGCAGGCGGCGTACATGGGCTTCTAAATGAATTAGCGAAAAAAGAAGGTACACTTCATTTAGATACATTAACTGTAACAGGCAAAACTTTAGGTGAAAATATTGCTGATTTCGAAGTAAAAAACTACGATGTCATTTATCCGATTGATAAGCCACATACAGAACGAGGGGGACTTGCAGTTCTTTTCGGAAACCTTGCTCCAGAAGGTTCTATTATAAAATCAGGTGCAGTTGAAGGCGGCATTACACGCCACGAAGGTCCAGCGATTGTCTTTGATTCACAAGATGAGGCCTTAGAAGGTATTGCCAATGGTTCTGTAAAGTCAGGCCATGTTGTTGTGATTCGTTACGAAGGTCCAAAAGGCGGCCCTGGGATGCCGGAAATGCTTGCTCCTACAGCGCAAATTGTTGGTATGGGTCTTGGCACGAAGGTTGCACTAGTAACCGACGGCCGTTTCTCAGGTGCATCCCGTGGACTGTCAATCGGTCACGTTTCACCAGAAGCAGCAGAAGGCGGCCCACTTGCATTCGTTGAAAATGGCGACCATATTGTCATTGACATTAATGACCGCACTATTAACGTAGACGTACCAGAAGAAGTATGGAATAAGCGCAAAGAAAATTGGAAAGGCTTTGAGCCAAAGGTTAAAACTGGTTATTTAGCGCGCTATTCTAAGTTGGTTACAAATGCGAGCAAGGGCGGGGTTTTGAAGATTTAGTGGATGTAATTTTTAATGATGCTGAAAGAAGCACGGTTCATTTTGAGCCGTGCTTTTTTAATATCAATTGGGCGGTAAGTCGTGGTTTATAAATCATCTAGACTTCTTCTTTCCATTTTAAAATGGTTATTTTACTTTTCTTGAATTGATATTATAATAAGTAAGTATTAAATTTTTCTGCTAATGCAGATTTGATTCATTTAAAAGGAGATTCTATGAAAAAATTCAAACCGATTCTCGAAATTATTTGTTATATCGTGTTACCAATTGTTATATGGAAATATGGACGTGAGCCTTTGGGTGATTATTACGCTATGCTGTTATCAACAGCTCCAGCGTTCGTTTATACAGTTTGGAACTTTTTTACTGAACGCCAATTTAACGTATCAGGCTTATATATCATGTCATCATTGATGATTAATACAATTTTGGATTTAATAAGTGATTCTGCTGAGTGGATGCTTTGGAATGGAATTTATTTCAATTTTGGAATGATTGTCTTTTTGTTATTTACAATTGCTATCAAAAGGCCAATTGTGATGTATTTCCTAGTGGATGCTGCTTATGTACAAGGAACGCCACGAGCGGAAAGCTTCAAAAAGTATAAATCAAAGGAATTATTTAAATATTTTCAATGGTTAACTGCTTTTCTAATTTTACGTGATGTCGTCGCAAGCGGCGTCAAAATTTGGTTAATTTACAAATATGGTGTTGATGGATTTGATAAAATCCTCATCGTAATGAGAACTTTTGGCTGGATTATGTCAGTCGTTTTCGTCGGAGCGGTCATCTTTGTTTTCAATAAAATTAGCCAGCATGCTGAAAAGGAAGAAGAGGGTGAGAGTAAAGAAGAAATAGTTATTTAGGACAAAAACCACCTGTTTACTGTATGGACCCAGTGAGAAGGTGGTTTTTACTTTTGATGGGTGAAGTTATAGCCTTCACGGTAATGACCGAAATGTTTAGTGTAAACAAGCGAAATTTCTTGATAGCATACAGAACTTTTCGGTCAAACATCACGTTTAATATTAACCGCAAATGAAAAATACAGAAATGAGCCAATCATAATTCGCACGACCTCTATTGGCACGGACGTAAATTTTGATTTAACATATGACAATGCTTCCTTTTTGATAGCAAGATGAAAAACATTTTCATTTAAGTGATCAACATTTTTTTTATTTAAAAATAAAATGGCCTCATACCTGCCATCGTTTTCTTTTACTTCATGTTTTAAAAATAAATTCATTCAAATCACCTTTTAAACTGACCTATCCTTTTTATCTTTATCATTTACTGAAATAATATCCTGAGTTGCCTTTCCGTCTGGTATACTAGTGGTATATTTATACAATTTATTGAAATATATTCTCAAAAAAACTTGCAGGCTGTACGATGTTTTGTTGCTACAATCAATTGGGAAGGAGTGAAGGCAGTTGCTAGAAGAGGAACGAATATGTTCGTTAGAGAAACGAGTGACCGAATTGGAAAATGAGGTTAATGACTTAAAAGCGGCTATGAAACATGCAAAGGTGGAGTCCCAGTCAGTCTTTATTGACACGAAAAGAACAACTACGAATGCCCGTCCATTTGTTAAAATAGAAAAAATTGATTTAGGTAAGTCTAAATCCGAAAAACTCGATTTAGAAAAGCTGTTAACCGAAGTGTGGTTGCCGCGGATTTTTATGGTTGTGATGTTACTCGGTGTGCTTTGGGGCTTTAAAGTAGCGATAGATTACGGATTTCTTACTCCAATTGTCCGTATCATGCTAGGATATGTTGTCGGCGTGGCTCTCATCTATTTTGGACAAAAACAAATAAAGAAAAACCGTGTTAAACTAGGAATTGTATTGTTAGGTGGCTCTTATTCCATCCTTTTATTTACAACATTTGCAGCTAATAGCTTATTTAGCTATCTTTCAAGCCCGCTTGCATTTATATTGAATATCATTTGGTTGGCACTTGGCTTATTTTTTGCCATTAAAAATCAATCGCAAGCGCTAGGGATTTTTATTGCTATTGGTGGCTATTTAATTCCATTCTTAATTGAAAGCGAAAATCCAAACATTTGGATTTTTACATCATACGAGACCATTCTCTATCTAGTTTTACTTTATTTCTCGTTGCGTAAAAAATTTATCGGCCTTTATTTTTTTGCCTTCGCTTTTTTACATATAACATTTTTCGTATTTAGTTTAACAACCGGCTTCTCAAGCTTCCAAAAGCCAATAGTTTATGGCCTTATTGCGCAGTTTTTATTTATTACAGTTACTTATCTGAAAGGAAGATTGTATACAAGGGAACAAATGGCAACCTTATTTGCAAGCTTCGTCTTAACAACTAGCTGGGTGAAATTGTATTTTACCGAAACAACAAGTGAATGGTTTGCGCTTATTACAACTGTGATTTTCTTTGTAATCGCGGTTTATTTCAAAAAAGACAAAGATCGCATGGTGACAGCTTCCGTTGTCTCCGCTTTTGCGCTCATTACATGGTTTCTTTATGTATTGGAAGGAGATTTGCTGCAAGTATTCTTATTATTAGAAGGGGCGGCACTTCTATTTCTTGGCTGGCAGCTGCAATCAAAGCTACAAAAACTCGTGGGAGCGATGATTTATTTAGTAGCCTACTTAATTGCAATCGAAAATGATTATGTGAAAATATTCTCGATAGATTCGATTATTTGGCTGACACTATTAATAACAACTGGCTTTGTCCTTTACGGATTAGTAAAATACGAGAAAGACGTTACTGCATTAAAATGGTTTGCTGTTGGGATGAATGTACTTGTATGGCTTAAGTACACTTTCCTCTTCGTTCCTTTATTATTAGTAGGGTTAGATGAAAATGTAATCCAAATGACAACTTCCTTTGTGTGGGCCATTTTTTCTGTTGTATTAGTCGTTTTTGGTGTCAAAAGGAATAAAAAATCGGTGCGATTAACTGGAGTGGCTTTACTTTTCATAGCCCTTATTAAGGTAGTTTTTTTCGATTTACTCATGGTGTCGATTGCGATTCGCGCTATTTTATTCATTGGAATCGGTGTCATTGGTATATTAATTTCAAGAATTTTTTATGGTAAAAATGAGTAAGCCAAGTATTGCGCAGTCGAGTTCGTAAAAAAAGTAGCCCGTTTTGAAGTGTATTATCAAAAATTGTGCTTCAAAACGGACTATTGTAACTTTTATAAATTTATTAATGTGATTTTTTCGAGTTATATCCTCGTTCTCCATATGGTTGAAGGTGTTCCAACCATTTACTTTCTAGTTCTAACAACGCTTCCTTTTCGTTAAAATATGGGTCGTCTTTCTTTTTGAGCGATTCCAATACTTCAATAGTGAAAGCATCCTTTCCGAATTGGTTCCATTCTTCTTGGAGCACTTTATTGTTGTGAGTACCTGTTTCCAACTGGAATTTTACCCCGTTTAACATCTTGATATTTCTTGCACTTCCGATAAAAATCTTTTCATTTTTGCTGTTTTTAATTTGATAAATGCCAGCTTCGATTGGTATTTCTATATATAGTTGCTTTAGTTCTTTTTTTCGATCCATTTGACTTCACTCACTTTCCTCCGTTATTTTTTCAGCCAATATTGGCTTCCATCTGACTTTCGATCTATTAAGCCATATTCGATTAAATATCTCCTAATCATGACATAATCATCATAAATTTCGTTTAAAAGCTGATTTATTTCTTTTTCAGTATAGATGGCATCACTTTCGAATCGTTTAGTAATCTCGCGAAGAATAATCAGTCGTTGCTTTTCTTTAGGGGGAAATTTCTTTAATCGACCACTTACCCCTTCAGGTAAATACTTTTTAATGATTTCTTGTTGTTCCTCTTCCGTAACAGCGTACCGATCATCAACCATTTTTGCTGTTTTATGTGGAGGGATAAAGGCTGGAGCATATTTATCTTTTTCTTTTAGCAGTTCCATGATTGCTAAAAAGCTCTTTGCTTGACGTTCCTTTTCTTTTAATGCAAAACGGTGATGCCTAATCGTAGAGACACTTCCAATCCCCATTTCACTTTGAACCTCTTTATCACTTTTTCCTTGATAAAAAAGGCGAAGGAGATGATTCTGATGGTCGGTAAGGCCCGTTAGTTTCTTATCAAGTCCAATTAAGTATTCAAATACCGATTGGTGTGCATCTTCAATATGAACACGCATATACCTTTCAGCTTCGTAAAAAATACTTTTATGAGGATAAATAATCCCTTTTTCAAATTTCTCACCACATAATAGGCATATATAAGATTCATTTTCCTGAATATATCCTTGTTTAAGTTCTTCCAAAGATGCATTCCAAAATAAATCTGAAATCTCCATTATTCAAACACTTCCAATCTGTATTTGTTTATATAATAAACAATAACTTTATTTGTTTGTTTAATAACAAACATCTTATTATAAAATTTACCTACTGTCAATTAAATAAACAAAAACAAACGATGTTTGTTGCAAAGTATGAACGAATTAAACTGAAAGGTTTAAATTTAGGTCAAGAAAAAAGTCTAGTTTCTCAGCAATAAAACGGGGAAATTAGGCTTTTTATTTATTCATGAAAAAAATCATTTTTTTCACTTTTTTTTCAGTTTGGCTGGTTAAGATGTGACTATGGAGGGATGGAAATGAAAAAAATTTACTTACTACCTGCTGCTTTTCTACTTTCAAGTAGCATTTTAAGCTATTCACTAGTTGCTGAGGCGGATGATGACCACGATAAGGATAAAAAATATTACAAGTATTATGACGAGCAAAAATATCAAGAGCTGGATTACAAGAAATATCGTTATGACGACGATGATGATGATGATAAGTCTAAATACTATGAGAAGGAACGCTATAAAGACCGTGGTGAATACAAGAAGTATCGTGATCACGATGACGACGATGATGATGACGATGACAAATACGAGAAATATGAAAAACAGCAAGACGATACCTATTATGAAAAACAGCAACAACAAATGAATGTGGCCAAAGAATCATGGTACAAATGGTCTAGATCGGCAACAGAACCTAGCGAGAAAGCTCAATTACCGATAGCCGCTGCTTCTGAAATTTCATTAAAAATGAATAATGAAGAACCTATCAAAGTCAGTGCAATTCCAAATGGAAGTCAACTCTTAGTGCCTGTAAAAGAGGTTGCTGAATATCTTGGCGCAAAAACAGTCATTTATCCAAACTCGGAAATTATTGAGATTAACAAAGATAATACGCAGCTTATCGTTCGTAATAATTCAAAAGTCGTTTATGAAAACATGAGAAAAACGCCAATGCAAGCTCCAATGATAAAGAAAAATGATGAATATTATCTACCGATTTCAGTGCTTGCCAATGGCTTTGGCTGTCAAGTTAATGAAAAAGTAACAAACAACGAAATTCAATTAAAAGGAGCTGTTCAGCTATGAATAATAAATGGATGAAGTGGATTGTAGGAGTAGGCGGGATTTCAGCATTTACATTATTTCTGCAGACAATTGATGCAAACGATGAAGCATCTAATGCCGATAATGGTTTCGCCCTAAATGAAAACATGAATGTTCTAAATACCCAAGCTAACGTAGCAATAAATAAAGAAGCGCGGGAGCAGCAACTTTTGGCTTTAGATTGGGAAGAAGGGAATTGGGATGTAGAATACAGCAATGAAACAATCATTGTCACACCGAGCCAAGAAAAAATGCCGTATTTAGACCGTGCCAAAGAACGCACGAGGCGATCATAATGCTAATGCAGGAACATTATTTTCAATGTAAGAAAATGAATACGGTTATTGAAATTGCAGGAACAGGCAAGATTGACCGCAATGATTGGGAAGAGGAGATTGAAAGCTGGTTTGAGCAATTTGAAAATATTTGCTCACGCTTCCGCCAAAATAGTGAACTTTCGCTTTTAAATCAACAGCCTATTGATACTGTCATTCAAATTAATCCGATTCTTTATGAGATTTTAAATAAAGCAATTGATTATGCCATTCAAACAGGTTACAATTTTAACCCATTTATTGGCACAGCTTTAAAAGCTTATGGTTATCATAAAACCTTTGATGAAATCAAGGATCAAACCGATTTCACGATTGCACCGTTTCAATTTCAACAGATTCTCTATGAGCCCTTTGTTTTTTTACCAACGATAAATGGTGTTATCAAAAAGGTTGATGGTGAAATTGATTTAGGTGGAATCGCCAAAGGTTGGAGCGTTGATAAAATGGCTTCTATCATGAAAAATCTAGGCCTAGAAAATGGGATTGTCAATGCCGGCGGTGACATTTTTGTTTGGGGAGAAGAAGAAAGGACGATTGGTGTGCAGCATCCTGATCCAGGCCTAAGCAACAAAGATATTATTCAATTCAAAATTCGTAACGGTGGAATTGCAACATCAAATACATTATACAGAAGCTGGAATGCAAGCGGGAAACGAGTCCACCATATTTTCAATGGGAAAATGGGAACTCCTTCAGAAAGTGATATTGTCCAAGCGACGGTGTTCGGGACAAATACGGAAGAAGCTGACGTATTAGCCAAAATACTATGTATGCATAATTTTAAGGATGCGGTTCCGTGGCTAACAAAGCATTTTCCGCATGCTGGCTGTATCCTAATTAAAAATGATGGCCAAGTTGCCATTAGTCAATCTGTAAAAAAATATGTAACAAGGATTGTGATGTAAAATGACTTTACCAACTTGGGAGTTGATTCGAGCTTCAGGCTTAACCTCTTATTTCTTACTTTTTCTGTCTGTAGCTTGCGGCTTATTAGTTAGTATAAAAGCAGCAAATCCAAAGACAAATCAATTACTGCAAGTCACCCATCAATCAGCAGGCTGGTTTAGTTTATTGTTTGGCTTATTTCATGGCTTACTTTTGTATATTGACTCCTATAAGCCCTATTCTTTAGTCGAAATTTTTATACCTTTTACAACAAAGGAAGCTACAGTATTAAATGGTTTAGGCACAATTTCCTTATATTTCATCGTGCTCTTATTTATATCAGGGGATTTATTGAAAAAAATCGGGAGCAAAGTATGGAGGAAAATCCATCGTTTAGCGCTGCCGATGGTTATTCTCATTAGTATTCATGGCATTTTTTTAGGAACAGATACGAATGCTGCTTGGGTAATGATTCTTTATACGGGGTCACTCGCGATTATCTTTTCATTATTAATAGTGAAACTTCTTCTTCTTCTTAAAGCGAAAACGAAAAAAACAGCAAGTGCTTAGGTAAAATTTTCTATATAATAGAGTTAAAAAGACAAGGTGTTGGTTAAAAATGTTACTCCTTTTAGCTGAAGATGATAAACGATTAGGAAATCTTGTTGTCCATATGTTGAGAAAGGAAAAACATCAAGTAGATTGGGTGCAAAACGGGGAAGATGCAGTTTTATTTGCAAAAAACACCAATTATGACTTAATCATTTTGGATTGGATGATGCCGAAAAAAGATGGGATTACAGTTTGTAAAGAGCTACGTTCGTCTGGCTATGACGGGGCGATTTTAATGGTAACGGCGAAGGATGGCTTGGAAGATCGTGTAAAGGGCCTTGATTATGGGGCCGATGACTATATTGTCAAGCCGTTCGAATTTGCCGAATTGTTCGCACGAATTCGTGCTTTGCAGCGAAGAATTACAAAACCATTAGTTCAAGATGAAATTTTAACCGCTGGTTCAATCAAGTTAAATGTAGTTACCCATATAGTAGAAAAAGATGGCCAGGAAATTCAACTAACGCCAAAGGAATACCAACTCTTGGAATTATTTTTACGCAACCCAAACCAAACATTGCCTCGCGATTTATTGATTGATAGAATTTGGGGTTATGACGCCGAAGTAAACAGCAATAATTTAGACGCCTTAGTTCGTTTATTAAGAAAAAAAATCGATGATAATTCGGAGCAGCAGCTTATCCAAAATATTAGGGGAGTAGGTTATAAAATTGAAAAATAAACTGTTTAACCACACCCAATGGCGTTTAACATTATTATTTACGAGCTTTCTCGTTATTTTTCTAATCTCTTTTATTTTTGTTACTTATTTTTCACTATTGGCAATCGTGACAAAAGAGCAAAAAGAAAAAGCGGTCGCTTTAGCCTATGAGGAATGGAAAGACCACCGTGAGGATGTATTTGACTATTATTTTGAAGAAAAAGAAGACATAGGGGATTTAGAAGAAAAACTTGAAAAAAGAATAAAAAAGAATAAAAAAGATAGAGTTGAATATAAGCCAGATGCAAGAACATTTTATTTTGTTGTTGCAAGTGATGGCACGTTAATTGATGGGGATGAAAACCATCCAGGACTTCGTGATGAAATTTTAGCTAAAATCAAGGGCTGGCAGCCAGAGAAAAACGAAGTTAAGAAGATTACAATTCATTTAGAGGATGGATCAAAACAAAATTTACTTTTATCTGGGCGAACCGTTTATGAGCATGGGAGTTATCTAGGGGCTATTTACACCGGTACGAATATTTCTGAAGAAACGGCGGTTATTCGAACACTTCTCTTAATCTTGATTGTTCTTTCACTTATTTTTATCGCCGCGTCGGCATTGCTTGGCTATTGGATGGCCGGCAAGGCAATGGTGCCGATTTCCAACGCTTTTCAAAGACAAAAAGAGTTTACAGCAGACGCTTCCCATGAATTACGGACACCGCTTAGTATTATGCAATCATCATTAGAAGTAATTGAAGCGGAGGACCGCGGAAATTTATCGCCATTTTCTGTTACGGTGTTAGATGATTTAAAAGATGAAGTAAAACGAATGGCACATCTAGTAAACGATCTTTTATTCCTGGCACGCTCAGATCTTGGGAAAGAACAATTAACGAAAGACTGGTTTTCATTAACGAATGTGCTTGAAAAATTACAAAGGAAATTTCAATACGAAGCCGAGAAAGCGAATGTTCATTTGCGCGCCGTGCTAGAAAACGAAGTAAGTGCCTTTGGCGATGAAGAAAAACTAACGCAACTCTTGTTTATTTTAGTTGATAATGCCATTAAGTACAATGTGCCTGATGGAACTGTAGAAGTTTCAGCTGTGAAGGAAAACGATCAAATTAGAATTGATGTACGAGATACAGGTGTAGGCATCCCGCTTGCGCATCAGAAAAGAATCTTTGATCGGTTTTATCGGGTAGACCAAGCAAGATCAAGGGACCAAGGCAGTAGTGGAATCGGCCTATCAATTGCCGATTGGATTGTCCAAGTTCATAAAGGCAAATTAGAAGTGAAAAGTGAAGAAGGGAAGGGTACAACTTTTTCAATCTTTTTACCATTACCTAAATAAAAGGAGAAAAATAAGATGAATATCTGGTTTAAATTAGTAGCTGGAAGTATTATTGCTATTATGGTTATTTTTAGTCTATCATTAGTAGCTAATCCAAGTTTTGCTGACGATGATGAGCATTATAAATATAGAACAGGTGATAATGATAAAGGTCGTTATGATGACTATTATGGCGAACATGGCAAAGGGGGACATGAGAAAGACGGACTGCTTGAAGAAGGTGGAGAGCTTTTAGGCTGGGGTACTGTCATTGCCATTGGTGGTGCAGGACTAATTATGCCATTAAGAAGAGGCTCACGCAGTTTAATAAAGAAATTTCCCAATACGAAAAATACAATTATATCTGCTTTAAAGCTAGTTGGTAAATCACATCTATGGATTGGGTCATTGGCAATCTTATTAGGTGCCATTCATGGGGTACTAATGTATATTGACGAAGGTGAATTTGGTTTTGAAGGTGTAACGGGAACGATTTCAGTAGGATTAATGGCAATCGCCGCCATTTTTGGAGCCCTTCTTATGAAAAAACGCGGAAATAACCAACTTCGTTCAATCCATCTTGGCTTTCTTATTGTTGCCGTATTAATCGGTGCTGTCCATGTTCTAATTGCATAAAAGACTTAAAAAACGGATGCAGCTTTTTCAGCGCATCCGTTTTTTTATTGTCAGCAAAAGGAAAGTAGTATATGCTATCATTATGATATTGAGAAAATAGCAAATAGATAGCAAGAAAATAGAAAATAGTAAGGAGGGAAAAGGGTGGCTGATCAAGCAAGAGTACAGTTAAATTTAAGGGTACGAAAGGACACAATCGAAAAGCTTGATGAAATTGTTGAATTCTATCAAAAGAATATTAAATTTGGTAGAGTTTATAAAGGGGATGTTTTAACTGACATCATCGAAAAAGCTCATGCTTTAATGCTAAAGCAAAGCCACTATAATAAGCAGTATTAAACTCGACACAACGATTAGAAATAAGCTAGAAGAGAGGAGAAAAAAATGAATAGAAATAAAAAGAAGTCTATCCTATTTTTGTTAATAGCCTTTTTGTTATTGGCACCAATGCATACAAATTATGCAAATGCAGAAAAAATTAATTACTCATACATATATTCAGTTAGCAAAAATGACTATATTAAACATGTTGACCAAACAAATAATAGCGTTGATGTCATCTCCCCGAACTATTACGATTTAGCAAAGGATGGCAGCTTAGTTATAACAGCAAATTTTGATAGTAATTTTATTAAAGAAATGCATAAGCGCAGCGTTAAAGTTGTTCCATTTTTAAGCAACCATTGGGATAAAAGCTCAGGGATAAATGCATTAAAAAATACAGAAACATTAGCTACTAAACTAGCAAATGAGATTGATAAATATAATCTTGATGGCATTAACATTGATATGGAAGGCCTTTCCCATACAGAAAAAGACAGCTTCAGCCAGTTTATAAAAGTGTTAAGCGAAAAATTACCTGCTGAAAAAGAGTTATCAGTCGCTGTTGCTGCCAATCCAAAAGGGTTAACAACTGGCTGGCATGGTAGCTATGATTATAAAAAACTAGCGGAGTATGCAGATTATTTAATTATTATGGCTTATGATGAAAGCTATGGTGGAAGCGATCCTGGGCCTGTCGCGAGTCTTGATTTCGTTGAAAAGTCAATACAGTATGCCCTTAATCAAGGTATAGCGGGTGACAAAATTGTTCTAGGCATTCCTTTTTACGGGCGAATTTGGAGAGTAGAAGATTTACAGACTCGTAAAGGTATTGTAGGTGATGGCATTTGGATGGACAAGACTGCAAGTTTACTTGAAAACTATGGTGGAGTAGCAGAATATATCCAAGGAAAAGGGAGCTACGTCGGTCGTGTCACATTAACAGAAAATGATTCACCATTCCAATTATTTTCATGGAGGGAACCTTTAAAGCCCGGAAACTATGAAATTTGGTTTGATAACGAACAAACGATTCAAAAAAAGCTAGAATTAGTAAATAAATATAATTTAAAAGGTACAGCTAACTGGAGTTTAGGTCAGGAATCAGTGTCGTTATGGGCGCATTATAAAACATGGTTACATTCAACTGTTGCAGCTTCAGGTGATGCGAAAGATGAGAGTGGAAGTAAAAATCTAAATCAAACTCCGAATTATCAAGAAAAAACGGTAACGAATACTAGAAAAAATGCTGTGTCTCAAATCGAAGTCATCATTAACGGAGAAATTCTTGCTCTTCAAGATGAAGGACCGATTATTTATTCCAACAGGACATTAGTTCCCTTGCGTGGCATTTTCGAAGCATTAGGAGCTACTGTTGATTGGAATTCAACGAGCAAGGAAATTACCGCAATAAAAGCCGATAAAGCAATTTGGTTAAAAGCCAATTCTACTATGGCAAATGTAGATGGTAGAGACGTAACCATTGATGTGCCAGCGCAAATAAGAAACGGTCGGACAATGGTCCCATTGCGATTTATTAGTGAATCATTTGATGCTACTGTCGATTGGAACAGCAATACTAAAACTGTCACCATTAATATGTAGTAACAGTATTAAGATGTGGTCAATGCGCCACATCTCTTTTTCTTGTCTAGTTGAGTGCACGTACTGGCGGAAATTTGATTGTTGTACCGTGTTTGGTTTTATTATGCTGAATATTTATAATTTTCAAACAAAAAAGTTTACAAATGTTAGGTGTGAATCTATAGTTAACATTATAAGAATATAATTATCGAAGAAAGGGAGAAGCAATGGAAAACGAATCAAACGATCGTATTTGGACTAAAAGCTTTATTTTCTTATTTTTAAGCAACTTTTTTCTTTTTTTAGCCTATTACGCCTTAATTACCTCTTTACCAATTTATGTATTAGATGAACTAAACGGAAGTGAAGCACAAGCTGGATTGGTTGTAACATTGTTATTACTATCAGCTATTATCGTTAGACCTTTTTCCGGGAAAATTTTAGAGTTATTTGGAAGAAAGGAGACGCTTATCGTTAGTTTAATCTTTTTTATGATTGGAACAGCCTTGCATCTTTTGATTATGGATTATTACGTTTTAATGGCCTTACGCTTTTTCCATGGCATTTGGTTTAGCCTTATTACGACAGCAACAAGCACAATTGCGGCGGATCTCGTTCCAGATAGACGGCATGGCGAGGGTTTAGGTTATTTTACAATGTCAATGAATATTGCCATTGTTGCTGGCCCCTTTATTGCGATATCACTTTTGCAAGCTGCAAGCTTTCATACATTATTTATTTTACTAAGCATATTAATGGTTGGAACAGTTTTTATTGCGGCCTTTATTCATGTTCCAAAGCATAAAATACAGCGGGTCCATTTTAAATTAAAATTAAATTTAGATGATTTATTTGAAAAAAAGTCAATTCCGATTGCTATTATTGCCTGCTTACTCACTTTTGCTTATTCTAGTATCCTATCGTATGTAACCATTTTCACAAAATCTCTCGGTTTATTAGAAGCGACCCGTTACTTTTTCCTTATTTTTGCGGCTTCGATGCTCATTGCCCGCCCGTTTGTTGGTCGTTTATTTGATACGAAGGGACCGATGATTGTGATTTATCCGTTGATCATTTCGTTTTCAGTAGGGCTTTTCCTATTAACGGTGACGAAATCGGCCTTCTTGCTAGTAGTTTCTGCCGCGTTAATCGGAATTGGATATGGGTCTTTAAGTCCATGCTTACAAACATTAGCTGTGCAATTTGCCGGAAAAAATAGAAGCGGGCATGCAACGGCAACGTATTTAACTTTTTTTGACATTGGTATCGCCACAGGTGCTTACGTGTTAGGATTAATTGTGACTCGTTTTAACTATTCAGGCCTTTATTTTTTTGCAGGCATAGTTGTATTAATGATGTTGCTATTGTTTAAGCCAATGTATAATTGTTCTGAAAGGTTAGTCGAAGAAGCGCATAATAAGACATTCGCTTTAGAAGTTAATGTAAAATAGGAATTGAAAAATATGATTGAAGTAGGAGAAATGTTTCATGATTAAAATGATTTTTAGTGATTTAGATGGAACTTTGCTTAGTAATGATAATAAAGTTCGAGATGATGATAGTAAAGCTATCAAAATAGCTTTACAAAATGGCATCGATGTATGTTTAGCTTCGGGCCGCAAAGATATTGATATTCAAGCTGTAGCTGACATAATAGGTTCAAAATTCCACCGCATTAGCCAAAATGGTGCTTTCGTCTTTTCAAGAGATAATCAGGAATTGCATCGAACTTCATTTGACCCAATAATTGTTAAAAAATTATATGAGCGGATTTCAAATGAGGAAGTTATTACAATCCTCTCGACAATTGATAAGGAATACGTTGAAAAAAAAGACGAACTAATTTTTAAAATTGAGAAAAGGCTTTTCAGTCCGATTGAAGAGGAAAAAGAATTGAAATCAGAGATAGGAAAATCCATCCACGTATCGAAGATTATTAATATTGGTACTGAAAAGACGCTTCACCAATTACAAAAAGAATTGAAAGAGACCTATCCTGAAGAGTTAGATACGTTTCTTTCGGAAACACATATACTAGATGTGATGCCGAAAAATATTAGTAAAGGAAATGCGATTCAAATCTTGTTAAAACATACTGGTCTAAAACCTAACCAAATAGCTTGTATTGGTGACTCATATAATGATATTCCGATGTTTCATTTAACAAAGCATAGCTTTGCGATGTCAAGCGCCCATCCCGATGTGAAAAAGGAAGCAAGTTTCATCGTTGATACCGTTGCCG
This sequence comes from Bacillus sp. (in: firmicutes), assembly GCA_012842745.1. Classification (NCBI taxonomy): domain Bacteria; kingdom Bacillati; phylum Bacillota; class Bacilli; order Caryophanales; family Bacillaceae; genus Bacillus; species Bacillus sp. (in: firmicutes). The sequence goes on from DUSF01000056.1 coordinate 356,066, forward strand.
AGGCAATCGAGCAAATAATGAAATTTGAACATTTGTGTATAAAATAAATATAAAATTTCAATTGTTGTTTTTTATAAAGAGGGGGAAAAATTGATGCATCACCATCACCATCATGATCATCACCATGACCACCATCATAGTCATGGACACCATCATCATGGGCATCATGACCATACGAGAGAAGGAAATAAAAAAGGGCTTACAATCGCCCTTACGATTACAGCAGGAATCATGCTTTTAGAATTCTTCGGTGGGCTGTTTACGAACAGTTTAGCCTTGCTATCTGACTCAGGTCACATGTTAAGCGATGCTAGTTCTCTAGCATTAAGTTTAGTTGCGATGTGGTTTGCAGCAAGGCCTGCTTCGCCAAATAAAACGTATGGCTTTTATCGTTTTGAAATTTTGGCAGCATTATTTAATGGAATTACGTTATTCTTAATTGCTGGATTTATTATTTATGAGGCGTATGGGCGCTTTTTAGAGCCGCCGACTGTTGCTAGTGGGACGATGATTCTGATTGCAGTCATAGGTTTGGGTGCCAACTTATTAAGTGCCTGGGCAATGCTTCGTCAAGGTGATGTTAAAGGAAATGTCAATCTTAGAAGTGCTTATTTGCATGTTCTTGGTGATGCATTAGGCTCAGTAGGGGCGATTTTGGCAGGACTAATTATGTACTTTTTTGGGTGGTATACAGCGGACCCCATTATTAGCGTTGTCGTTGCGTTGTTAATTTTACGGAGCGCATGGAGTGTTATTAAGCATACGGTTCATATATTAATGGAAGGAACACCAATCACCGTTGACCAAAAAGAAGTAGATGAAGCATTAAGGCAAATTCCCGGCGTCATCAATGTCCACGACCTTCATATTTGGACAATTACATCAGGACTAGATTCATTAAGCTGTCATTTGTTAATTAAGGATGATAAAGATTGCCAGGAAATTTTACAACAAGCTATTCAAATCATAGAAAGTAAGTTTAAAATCTTACACACTACGATTCAAGTAGAAAAATCGAATCTGCAACATGCAGAAACGGATGTTTAAGAACATTTTATAGTCAAAAAGAATGGACCGCTAGGATTAGTCGTTCGTTCTGGTGGTCTGTTATTTACATTCGGTAGCAAAATGTCCACACAATATCTTTGATAATTATATTTTCTAAGATACTTTATACGCATTTACAGTTCTTTTCACTATATTTCGAATAAATCTCTCAGTTTGTTCAACTATCGTAAATTTATCAAAATCCATTGAAGCAACATGATATGAATTTTTTAATTCAACCATTTCTTTTTGCGTTGATGAAACATTGTTATAAACATAATCAGTACTTGCTGCTGGCACAACATGGTCTTCTAAGGATTTAAACAATAGAAGGGGACATGTAATATGTGAAAGATTTTCCTTGCTATGATCAATGATGGCTAATAGCTGCTTAATGGCATGAACTGGAACGAATGGATATGTGATTTCGGTAACACTGCTATCTTTTATATCAGGTTGCCCTTCCTCAACATACTTTGATACTTGTTCATTTTTATAAAACTCATATCCTGGAACGGAAAAGGCCGCATTAATTGTAACGACACCACTTGTCTTCACATTTTTAGCCAATAAAAGAGACAAAGCTCCACCCATTGATTGACCAACAATAAATACATGTGAACAATCCTTTTTAAGTTCCTCATAAGCTTGCTCAAGTTCTGTGAGCCAATCTTCAAACGTTGCTTCTTCTAGTTCCTTGTAATGTGTTCCATGCCCTTTTAAACGTGGAGCTAACACAGTGAAACCTCTTTTAGAAAACTCCGCACCTAAAAATTTAACACTTTGTGGAGTTCCTACGAATCCGTGTATGAGTAAGATTCCAATTTCATTTCCTTTTATATAAAACGGTTCTGCACCTGGAATAATTTGATATTTAGTAGTTATCATAATAATCTCTCCATTTCCTTAAGTCTTTATAACAGCGAAAAGGTTCTAACTTATACTTTTCCGATAAATATACTAAGAATTAAATCGTAGCATGATTATTTTTATTTGTAAATAACAAACTAAAGTAATTATTAAAATAAAAAGGGCACCTTATATAAAGGTACCCCGCGTATTGTGGCGATTGACTGCACGCCACATTCGTGCATCGCTATTAGCATGTCAATCGACTTACACAATTCAGCTCATCGCAAAATTAAATATACCATATAGTTTGCTAAAGTTGCAATGTATAATTTTTAACAGCAGGAAATTACGAAAAATTAAAAAATTTTACTAAAAGACTGTTATCCTTCACAATTTAGATTTAAAATAGAAGTTGGATTATTTAAAATTGATTTTTTTATCGTACAAGGAGATGACACAGATGCTTGATCAAACAATAAAAGTTGATTTAAGCTCAACAAAGAAAACAAAACCAGATGCAAGTACATTACAATTTGGTAAAGTTTTCACAGATCATATGTTTATTATGGATTATATGGAAGGGCAGGGCTGGTATAATCCAAGAATCGTACCATATCAACCAATTACACTGGAACCTTCTTGCGTTGTTTTTCATTATGGCCAAACGGTCTTTGAAGGACTAAAGGCTTATCGGACAAAAGACGGTGATGTTCAATTATTCAGACCAGAGAAAAATATGCAGCGCTTAAACCAATCGAACGACCGAATGGTAATTCCACAAATTGACGAAGAATTTGCATTAGAAGCATTAAAAAAATTAATTTCCATTGATAAAGAGTGGGTTCCGAATGCTGAAGGCACTACACTCTATATTCGTCCATTTGTGATTGCAACACAGCCTTATTTAGGGGTTGCACCATCAACGCGATATATGTTCATGATTATCATGTCACCAGTTGGTGCTTATTATAAAGAAGGCTTAAATCCTGTGAAAATTCAAGTTGAAGATGAGTATGTTCGCACAGTTAAAGGTGGAACGGGTACGGCGAAAACGGGCGGAAATTATGCGGCCAGCCTAAAAGCACAAGAGATTTCTGAAGAAAAAGGCTACTCCCAAGTTTTATGGTTGGATGGGAAAGAACATAAATATGTTGAAGAGGTTGGCAGCATGAATATGTTCTTTAAAATTGATGGCAAGGTCGTTACACCAGAGTTGAACGGAAGTATTCTACCGGGCATTACAAGAGACTCAATCATCGAGTTGTTAAAATATTGGAATGTACCTGTAGAAGAACGCAGAATTGCGATTGAAGAAATTTATGAAGCACACGCAAACGGCAAGCTAGAGGAAGCGTTTGGGACAGGAACGGCTGCTGTTATTTCGCCAGTGGGTGAGCTTTTATGGAAAAATAAAAAAATAACTTTAAACGATGGAAAGACAGGAGAACTTTCAAAGAGGCTTTACGATACACTAACAGGTATTCAATATGGTACAGAGCCAGATCCATTTGGCTGGACTGTAAAAGTAGAGTAGTGATTCGACTATTAAAAAACTCACCACATCCAACTGGGGCGGTGAGTTTTTTGGTCAATTTGCACTGTTAGTCGGTCTAAATAACCAAACTTAGTACCCAACCTCTACAACAGCTATAACGATATACATTTGGTCGTTTTTGTCGCCTTTTTCCTCCAAGATAATCCCGCTTGTCGTACTCATGCCGCCGTCAACAACTTCAACGGTAACCTGTCCGAATGGTAGCGCTTGTTTAACGGCTTCAAGATCTAGCTTGTCCTTATCACAAGGAACGGCAAGACGCACATTTACGCGCATATAGTCTAAGCTGTTATTTGGGAGAACGGAACGAATTCCTGGCATTGAATTATAGTGAATGGCATTTTTCACAGCACGCACAGCGGCACGGGTAATATCTTGGCCATGGACATCAATACCCATGCCAGTTTCAATAAACATAATTTTTTCCAAGAAAATCAATCCTTCCTAACTGAACTTATTTGTTGTAGTTTCCATTATAAAGAAATGTCGAATGTAAAGAAAGCTATTGCATTCCCGTCCAATTGTGAACAAAAATAGTCATTTATAGAAAATACATTGTAGTTAATATAAAATGTTTTATAATGATTAGAATTGCAAAAAAATCAGGGGGAGAAAAAGTAGAATGAAAAAAATAGTGGCAATAATTGTTCTATTATTCGTGGCATTAGTAGGGTGGCTCTACTACATTAACTTAATAAACGTCGATGAATTTAGGTTGGGTAACTACGCTGTAATTGAAAAAGACAATGTTAAGGTAAATGAACCAATGTATGTAAGCTATGATTTTGAATATCATGGGAACGGAAAACCTACTATAAAAGAAATCCGTTTTATTAAAACAGATGGGTCCTTTTTAACGAATGAAGATGAGGGTATTTCTGTGACTGCCTATATTGATAAAAGTGGAAAAACTTTAGCAAGTACACAAGGTCCGATTACCGAAGACGAGGCAAAGGAATTAAACTTGTTAGAAAATTATATACAAGTAGAAAATTATAAAGTAGAACAAAAAGAAGTGAATGTTGTACTAAAAGTAATCATTAAAGCTGAGAACTATATGAATAATATTTCTGCAGTAGAAATCGATTATGATTTATTAGGATCACCGAAAACAAAGCAAATTTTAATTACTGGAGTGGCTAATTAGTTTCCCTAAAAACTAAACTAAACATTTACAAAGTACCCCGTAGAGTATAATATATAGTTAGTATACTTTAGGGGGTATTCGCATGTCGGAAGGTTTTTCAAGAAGAACTTTCTTAAAAAGAACAGCTGCGGCTGGAGCCATCACTACCGTTATGCTATCTGGTGTGAACAAAGTCAGCGCAGTTAAGAATGAGGGAGTCGAAAAAGGAACAATCATTGATTTAACAAAATGCGATGGCTGTATAAATGAAGGTACACCTTTATGCGTGGTAGCATGTAAACAGAAAAATGAAGCGCATTTTCCGCAGCCAAAGAAAGAGGATATTCAGCCGTACTGGCCACAGAAAAAATTTGAAGATTGGTCAGATAAACAGGATGTAACGAATCGGTTAACACCTTACAATTGGACATTTATCGATCATGTTCAAGTTGAACATGAGGGTGCAGTTGAGGAAGTATTCGTACCAAGAAGGTGTATGCATTGTGACAATCCAACTTGTATGAGTCTCTGTCCGTTTGGTGCGATTAAGAAAAGCGAAGAAGGCGCCGTTTCAATTGATGATGGCTACTGTATGGGTGGTGCTAAGTGTCGTGATGCATGCCCATGGGATATTCCACAGCGCCAAGCGGGTGTAGGTCTTTATTTAAAAATAGCACCGGAACTAGCTGGTGGTGGTGTCATGTACAAATGTGATTTTTGTGCTGATTTACTTGCTGAAGGAAAGGAGCCAGCTTGTAAAACCGCCTGTCCAAAAAATGCTATTTCATTTGGAACGAAAGATGATATGAAGGCTTTAGCATATGAACGTGCAAAAGAAATAAATGGCTATGTTTACGGTGATAAGGAAAATGGCGGAACAGCCACTTTCTATATATCAAAAGTGCCATTCGAAAAAATCGATGCTGCCATTAAAAAAGATAAAGCTGCAAAAGGTGACGAAAAACCTGGGCGACCAACAATGGAGGTAGAAATTGAAAACAAGCTTGATTCCTTTAGTGGAATGATGAAAAGTGCGATGCTTGCACCTTTAGCAGGTGCAGTTGCAGCGGGAGCTGTTGCCTATCGGACGATGAAAGGAAAGGTGAAAGATGATGAATAAAGAGAAAAAGGTTTTAAGGCAAACACTTTCCAATCGCATTGTTCACTGGGTAACAGCAATCTCAATTTTTGCCCTTATCATTTCTGGCCTTGGACAATTACCTTTATATAAAAGGTATTATGTCACAAGCCTTCCAGGCGCTGAATGGCTCGGTAATTATTTTAGCACTTTAGTAATGCATTACATTGGAGCCATTATCCTATTATTTATCATTTTTTATCATATCGTCTTGCATGTCGTAAAAAAGGAATTTGATATTTGGCCGAAAAAAGGAGACGTTAAACAATCATTTCTCATCATTAAAGCAATGATTACAAAAGGAAAAGAGCCTGCGAGCGATAAATATTTAGCGGAACAGCGTTTAGCCTATTTATTTATTGGGATTAGTATTATGCTCCTCGTGATTACAGGTGTAATAAAAATAATAAAAAATGTTCCGGGAGTAACGATTCCGTACGATGTTATTTTTTGGATAGCCCATATCCATAATTTCGCAACGATCTTTTTAATATTTGGAATCGTTGGCCATTTGGCAGCGTTTATTTTTAAAGAAAATCGACCATTGCTACCGGGGATGTTCACCGGCTATGTGAAGGAAGAATATGCAAAGCATCGCCATTCGCTTTGGTATAATAAATTGTTTCCTAAAGAAGAAGCTAAGCAAAGTGTAAAGGAGAAAGTGAACTAGTATCATGAAGAGTGATCAAGCAATTGGTCACTCTTTTTTCATAATTAATTGTCTTTTCATATATAAGTTTGTCGCCTAAATAGTTATAATAAAAGTAATTGGGAAATTTTTATTGACACAAAAATTATTAAATAGAGAGGTTTAACAATGAGTGAATTCTCATTATCGATTCTTATTGATGTAATAGGCGAATTATTTTTGGATGAAACGTCAATTGCTGTCTCAAATGACAAGGAATACTTATATTATCGACCAAGCAAACGGATTAATCTAAAAATTAAGCCGGGCGATCCTATTAAGGAAGGTACAATCACATATAAAGCACTTAAAACTGGGCAAAAAGTTTCTGAATATATTAGTCGGGACGTATATGGAGTACCATACCATGGAACGGCCGTACCATTTACAACCGAAGGGAAAAAAGGTTGCATTACAGCTGTTTTTCCAACATTAACAAGTGCAACATCAATTGTCACAGTAAAAGTGGAGGATGGTTGGATTCCTGTTCCGTTTAATAAAGTCGTCTATTTGGAAGCAAAAAATAGAAAAACATATGTAATTACCGAGAATTGTACTGGAACACATAAAGATTCATTAAATGAATTCGACTACTATTTACCAAAAGAAACATTCATTAGATGCCATCGATCATTTATTGTCAATGTAACGCAGATTAAAATGATACAACCGGATACACATTCAACATTTTTATTAGAAATGAATAATGGCACTGAAATTCCGGTAAGCCAATCGTATTCAAGTTATTTTAGGAAACTTTTAGGACTGTAATAATCTACTATTTCACCCTTATATTCACTATGATTTTGGACTAATTTTCCAATTGCGAATTAATGGATTGGTTGAATCAGTCTGTTTCATTGTCGTTTTTTCTGGTTTATCCGATTTTTTCACAATTCCATCCGAAACTCTTATAATTGCGACAAAATTCCTGTAAAATACTTATAAAATAACATCATCATCTACAGGGGGAGTAGAAGTGGAGAATTTAAAAAATCGTATTCGCATTGAAGAGCTTCTTAATCGTATTGTAACTGCTGATGAAGCTGCAAGCTGGATTGAGGATGGAATGACATTGGGGTTAAGTGGATTCACTAGAGCAGGGGAAGTTAAAGAGTTTCCACGCGCATTAGTAAAGCGTTCTGAAAAGGAAACCTTTAAGGTAAACGTTTACACAGGAGCATCCATGGGGTATGATACTGACCAAATCTTGGCGGAATCAGGGATTCTTATGAAGCGTTCGCCATTCCAAGCTGACCCAGTTATGCGCAAGAAGATTAATGAAGGGGCATTTTATTTCGTTGACTCACATCTTTCACATACGGCAGAATTAATTCGCGCTGGCGTCATTAATATTGATTACGCTGTTTTGGAAGCGGTTGCCATTACTGAAGATGGAATGATAATTCCAACAACACAAGTAGCTAATTCACCTATATTTGCATATGATGCAGATAATATTATTCTTGAAATTAACTTAGCTATGCCTGAAAGTTTTGAAGGCGTCCATGATGTTTACGACACAGGCAAACAAGGGGAGCGTTCACCAATTCCTTTGACAAAGCCATCTGACAGAATTGGAACAATTGGTATTCCAGTTGATGTTAACAAAATTAAAGGAATTATTATCACAAATAAAATGGATTCAGAATCAACTATTGTACCACCAGATGATGAGACACAAATTATGGCAAACCATTTAATGACGTTTTTACGAAACGAAATTAAAAAAGGTAATTTAACAAATAAACTTGCGCCATTACAATCAGGGATTGGCTCTGTTGCAAACGCTGTCCTTGCTGGTTTAGTTGAGTCTGAGTTTGAAGATTTAACAGTTTACTCTGAAGTATTACAAGATGCTGTGTTTGATTTACTTGATGCAGGTAAAGTTAAGTTCGCATCTTGTTGTTCAATCACAATTTCAGATGAGAAAATGAAAAATGTTTATGGAAACTTTGAAAAATATAAAGATCGCTTAATGTTACGACCAGTAGAAATCTCTAACCATCCTGAATTAATTCGCCGCATGGGCTTAATCTCAATCAATACAGCTCTTGAACTTGATATTTACGGAAACGTAAACTCAACACATGTTCGCGGAACACATATGATGAACGGTATTGGTGGTTCAGGTGACTTTGCTCGTAATGCTCGCCTAGCAATCTTTGTAACAAAATCAATCGCGAAAAATGGTGACATTTCTAGTATTGTACCTTTCGCTTCGCATATTGACCATACAGAGCATGATGTTGATGTTATTGTTACAGAACAAGGCTATGCTGACTTACGTGGATTAGCACCTAGAGAGCGTGCTGAATTAATCATCGAAAACTGTGCACATCCATCATACCGTGCACAATTAAGAGATTACTATTACGAAGCACTTGCAAAAGGTGGACAAACTCCGCATGTTATGGAAAAAGCTTTCTCATGGCATACAAACTTCGAGAAAACTGGTACAATGCGCGAAACAACACCACAGCCAGAAACAACAAAATAATGAAATAATCATAAAAAACGCAGATTCTATGCATAACGCTAAATCTGCGTTTTTTTTTTTACTAAAAATGGTATTGTTCATTTAATTTTCAGAATTTTAGTGATATAATAATGGTAGAGAATGGTATACTTTAAGTAAGTTACTACTAACAGTAATAGTTTTCAGGCCGCGTTTTTGTTTTACTGCGATATTTTCTATCTGTTTTATAGGAGGGAATTCACATGTCTAAACGTTGTATTGCTATGCTGTTAGCTGGAGGTAGAGGAAGGCGCTTAAAGTCGTTAACGAAAAATATCGCCAAGCCAGCTGTTCCATTTGGTGGGAAATACCGTATAGTTGATTTTGTGTTAAGTAATTGTCGAAATTCCAATATTGACACAATTGGTGTACTAACACAATACCAGCCCCATGAATTACAAGAGTATATCGGAAACGGAGAAGCTTGGGATTTGCATCGTAGAAATGGGGGAATTAAAATCCTTCCACCCTATTGGACCGATGACCGCGTGAAATGGTATGAAGGGACGGCCTATGCCATTTCACAAAATATTGATTTTATTAATAAATATAATCCAGACCATATTCTTGTATTATCTGGTGACCACATTTATAAAATGGATTATAATCAAATGCTTATGCAGCATATAATGACAGAAGCGGACGCAACGATTTCATCTATTCGAGTACCTTTTGAGGAAGCTAAAGATTTCGGAATACTAATTGCTGATGAAAATAAACAGATTATCAACTTTGAAGAAAAACCGACAATGCCTAAGTCCAACTTGGCTTCGATGGGAATCTACATTTTTAAATGGAGCTTTTTAAAACGATATTTTAATTGCATTCACAATGTAGCTTGTAATTTAAAGGATTTTGGAAATGATATTATTCCAAAAATGATTCAAGACCATGTCCGCGTATTTTCCTATGAATTTTTTGGTTATTGGAAGGACGTTGGAACTGTAAAAAACTATTGGGATGCAAATATGGATTTACTTTCAAAGGAAAACAGTATATTATTTAATAATAGAGATTGGGAGATTTACACTGTAGAACAAAATGTACCACCGCTTTTTCTAGATTCCTTTGGTAGTGCTAAACAATCAATTATCGCTGAAGGGTGCGAAATTGAAGGTGAAGTAGAAAATAGCGTGTTATCCTATGGGGTAAAAATCGGAAGGGGCGCAGTCATTCAAAATTCGGTTATCCTTCCCAACACCATTGTCGGCAACAATGCTTTTATTAAAAATGCAGTGATTGACAGTGATTTAATTATCCAAAATGGCTCCGTATTCAGTTTTGATTCTAATTACGAGGGTATCCAATTGGTCGATGAAACCATTTGCAATCCTAAACTGCAAAACAAGCGAATTATATTTAATAATCAATATAAATTTCTGTAAAATAACGATCTGTTAATTTTAATATACAGATTGTTATTTTTTTTATTTTTGAAACTTTTTGGCCCCAGATTTCGTCTATATAAGTTAGAGGAAAAAAATAATAGAAATGGAGATGGTTTACAAGTGAGCATTAAGAAAATGAGTATGTTAACATTATCGTCTGCACTCGCTTTATCGGGAATATTACCGGTGAGCTACGCAGCGGCTGAAACAAAAAGTTTTGTTTTAACAGAGCAAGTGGAGGCCGAACAGTCTTTAGAAAACAATGTTCTTGATATGGATAAGGAAAAATTAATTGCGAAGGTAAAAAGTCTGTTTCCTAATCAATTTAATTCTGTTAGTTCCAAAGACTTCCATACAAGCTTTAATTCGGCTCGCCGGGGATTTGGCGTGGACACTTACTACTTGCATTTTTATAAAGATATGGGTATGGGGAAGCAAATGAATGGTCATTTTGAATTTGCTAGTAAAGATTTGTCATTAGTTTCTTTTTATTATGACCCTGCAGATAAGAAAGATGCTTTATTTCCAGCAAAAGTAACGAAAGAAGAAGCACAAAAAATAGCAGTAAAGTTTTTGGAAAATTTAAATCTAAAAGATCAATACCGATTATCAGAGGAAGACTTAAACTTCTATTCAAATATGAATCGTCCATTAACAGAACCAGTCCTTTATCAGTTTACATACGATAAACTTAAAAACGGTGTTCCTGTTCAAAACGAGAATGTAAATATTAGTGTTCTCGGTAATGGCGAAGTAACGCAGTTTTATAATGGTTATATGAGTGAAAATAAGGCCGTTTTCGAAAGCAAAGATCAGCTTATTTCAAAAGAGGAAGCTTTAAAAATAATCAATGAAAATTTGCAATTGGACTTACATTATTTAATTGACTATAACTATATGACTAATACCGCTTCCGTCAAATTAACCTATGTGCCAAATCCGGCCATCGTTGGTATTCATGCGAAAACGAAAGAGTTTAAAATTGGTGATAAATTTTACCGGGGTTTACCAAAGGCGCAAGAGATCAAGCTTCTTCAGAGCGAAAATGGTGGGAAGTTAGGAAGGCCGATATCTAAGGAAGCTGCCAAGGCTTTAGCGGAGAAACTACTTAAGCCTAAAAAGGACAATGTCAAGCTAACGATTGAGGGAATTGAAGAAATAGAGCGCGATGGGATAAAAATTTATAGTATTCGTTATATGTATTATTCAGGATCGGGCGGTCATGGTTCTTCGATTGACATTAATAAAGAAACAGGTGAAATTATTAATTACTATAACCAAGAACGAGATTTTGATTTTATGGATGAACAAGAAAATCAAAATATAAAGGCAAAGCTCACGGAAGAGGAAGCTCTTAAAAAAGCGATGGATTATTTGCAACAATATGCTCCCTCTAGTTTAAGCCAGCATGCCTACCCGTTAGAGGGAGCAGGAAGCGGCTATCAAAAGGCCATGAATGAATATTATTTCAACTTCCCGCGCGTAAAAGATGGAATGATTGTAAGTGGAAATGGAATTAATGTAAGTGTTTCCGCGGAAGATGGGGAGCTTTATTCTTTGAATGTTAATTATAATAAGGTGGACAATTGGCCAGATGTAACAAAAGCCGCAGACCGTAATCAAGCGTTGGAAGCAATAAAAGAAAACATCAATGTAAGACTGATCTATGCGGCAGATGCTCCAATGGCAAATGAATACCGTTTAGTTTATACAATAAATCAAAAAAATCTAGACTCCTATTTTGATGCGCTTAGTGGGACTTGGCAAAGATTTTCCCATGCTGGTGAAAAAGAATCGAAAGATCAAACATCCATTTCCCATCCTTGGGCTAGTGATGAGTTAAACTTTTTACACAAAGCCAATATTATCAAGGCAGAAGACGTAGCTTCATTTAATGCGGACCGCCCAGTTACTAGAGGGGAAGCGCTAGAAATTTTATATAAATCATTAGCTACTTATTATGATTACCCAGGCTTTTATAATGAGGACAAACCAAGTCAACCAACCTTTGAAAATATCAATAGCAACAATCCATTATTTATGATTATCGAACGGGCTGCCCAGCAAAAAATCATCGACAGTTCGGTAAAAACATTTAATACTGAAGAGAAACTAACAAAAGAGGAGCTCGCTTATTGGTATGCTCGTACACTTGGCTTAGAAATTGTGGCGAATAAAGAAGAAATATACAATATGAACTTTGCTGATACAAAAGAAATGAATGAAAAATATAAAGGTCACATCGCTTTAGTCAATGGGCTTGGCCTTTTAACAAAAGATGCAAACGGAAAATTTGATCCGAAAAAAGAAGTTACATTAGCAGAACTCGCTGTTTCCAATGTTCGCTTGGCGAAAATAGCAGCTGAGATGAATGTTGATTTTAGGTAACCTGATGGAATAACGAAAGGTATCTAGCATCTCTCTTTAAAATCCAAAGACTTTTTTCGGATTAAAGAGTCGTGCCTGATACCTTTTATTTTATAACACCACGCTCTAAAATGGTCACATCAACGATTACGTTGACATCTATAGATGGATAGGCTCCTTCCCAATTTTCCCCATCATAATTTCTTGTATGGTGCCGTACCTGATAACCAATCCCTATTGGATCAATTTCCATCTCCTGAAAAGTTTTTATCATTCTATTTGTTTTTTCTTCGATATTTTCTTTTATTTGTTCTTCAATATTTTTTACGGAATGATTAGGAATATATGGACCACTGTATTCCCGTATAATTCCTTTCATTTTAATTGTCATTGTCACATTTGGCGGCGAGTTCTTTTCTTTGTTAGGATGAATTGTAAATTTTCTTGATGATGAAATATTTGTTAAAAAAGCTCTTTCGCCGTTGTCAAGGTTTATAAAAAATACGCCTTTTTTAAAGTTTTCGTACATGCTTCTTAAATAAAACATATCTTGTTGCGGAATATAATCTACCATTTTATCCTTTTTAAATAGCGCAACCCCTTTTATCTTTGCTTTTCCGTTTTTTTCCTCTAATAAAGGCAAAATAGGATCCATCCCTTTCACGTAATAGGCGAACTCAAAGGTGTGCAAATTGGTAAGAGGCAGATTGCTAAATCGGCTGTTTTCCTCAAGTAATTTCGACACATATGTTCCAACTGGTTCATCGGTTTGAAGTTTGTGAAAGAATTTTTCCGTAGAACCTTCAAAAACAGCTAGTTGGATTCTTGAGCCAACATTTGGATCCCTTTGAAGGTTGTCGATATATCTAAATACACCAGTTTTTTCAGAAAGTTCGCGATTATAAAGAACAATTTGCAGCTTTCCGTTAATTAATGGTTTTGACGATTGCGATTCGAGCTTATCACGGTTTTGATATACTAATGAAGACGTATTTGAAAAAGCAAGGTTTTCCAATGTCTTATCGATTTTGAAGAAGGGAGCGACGGCAGTGCCTGTAAAATGTTTTTCATCTACGTAATCATAGCCGACAGCCATGACTAAAAAAATATCATCAATGACTTGTTTTGGCGTTACAATTGAAGGAGCAAAACTACACGCTAATAAAATGAGAAAAAGGACTTCTTTTTTCATTTACTTTTCCTCACTTTTATAATGATTGAATGAATGATAAAAAGGAAAGGAATATAAACAAAATTGTAGTATTTCCCGAGATTTGAAACATGGCTATTTAGCTTATCAATCGTTTCTCTAGATTCAAAATAGATACAACCAACAAATACAATTATTAATATAGCGACTAGAAAGTATTTTTGTTTATAGCCAAACACTCTTTTTCCGATTCGACTTGCAGCCCATAGAAACATAGTGATATTTGGCAGGATTACTAATAGCCATGTGGCGATGCCGATGAATTCAAACCTTTCCACAAAAGGCAATTCGGCGATTTTCCATAAACCTAATGTTGGCCAGGTTACGACTTTAAGCTGATCCCTGCTATAATAAACGATGGTTATAATTTCGATAAATACATATAAAGCCGTTGTTACTAGTGTTCCTAGCTGCGCCCACTTCTGCGTTTTCTCGCCATCTTTTATAAACGGATGAAAAACTAATAAAACCGAAAAACCTAAATAACTTAATGTCATGTGTAAAGAAGCTGTGAATAATGGTTTGATATTTATATCAAAAAGTGGCATTAAATTTTCCCATTTTGCAAATTTTAAGGGAAAGAAAAAGGTTAAAGCTAAGTAGGCGGGCATAATGACACTAAAAAAACAAATTCCTGCAACCGTACGAAATCCACCTGTGACTACATAATAGATAAGCATCATAAATACGAGTGCAAAGCTCCATGTCGGAAGGTCAGGGAAAATCCATACTTGGACAACCTCGATATAACTTCTTAAAACGGTGATGCAGGTGAAAATATAATAAAGCATAACACTCAGACTAAAAGAATTGCCAACCCATTTTCCAAAGGCCTGTTGGTGTATATCAATTAAATCTCCCTTTCCATTTTGGATAAGCTTATACAGGATCCAAATAATAAAATGAACCATCAACCCTGCTAATAAAACCGCAATCCAGCCATCATGGTTAGCCACTAGTAACAATGGTTGAAAGCCTAAGACGCCAACACCAACTTGAACAGAGGTTATTAAATATAAAACCATAAAGGGAGAAACTTGCAACCTTTTATCAATTGGCTTTAGCATTCACATCCATCCTTTTTCTATGCAAATGAGGGTTTACTCATCAATATCTTTATTTTTGAAAGCTTTTACTTCACTAAACCGGCTTCCTTTTTCGGCCTGAACTTCAATCGGTCTTTTCGATTGATTGACAAAAGGCATACGAATAAATGAATCTTTTAAATCTGCGACTCTTGGCGGATAAAGTGGCTCCAAATACGGTCTTCCTAGTGACGTTAACCGTAATAAATGTGTTAGAAAAAAAGAAAAACATAACACAATACCTACTAGCCCCCAAACATGTGCGAATAGTAAAAAAGGAAATCGTAAGAGCCGAATGGTGTTTCCCATTTGATAAACAGGTGTTGTAAAAGATGCAAGTGCAGCGAGTGCAATAATGATTAATAATATATTACTTGTTAAACCGGCCTCGACAGAAGCTGTTCCAATCACGATACCGCCTACGATACCAATCGTTTGTCCTATTTTTGTCGGTAGTCTTGCCCCCGCCTCTCTTAACAGTTCAATGACTAGTTCAAGCACTAATGCTTCTAGAAAAGGTGGAAAGGGGACTTGTGCTCTTGATGTAACAAGTGTACTCATCAGATCCTTTGGTATTAATTCAAAATGGTGGGTAAGGACCGCTACATAAATTGGCGTTATTAATAATGAAAATGCCACTGAAAATACGCGGATTAACCGAAAGATAGAGGCGATATGCGGATTTAAAAAATAATCCTCAAAAGATGAGAAAAATTCAATCACTGTTGTTGGACCAATTAACACATGTGGAGATCCATCGACAACAATGATAATTTTTCCTTCAGCTAAAACAGCGGCAGCACGGTCAGGTCTTTCTGTATCGAGCAAGCCAGGGAAGGGTGAATTGTGATTATCTGCGATAATTTGCGTAATATAAGAACTATCGATGATTTGGTCAAATTCTATTTCCCTAATCCGTTGGACGACGGTGTTTACATTTTCACTGTTCGCAATCCCTTCGATGTGGAGAATCGATACGGTTGTATTCGAAATATTCCCAACTTGAAGGTTTGTAATTCGTAAATTTGGACTAGGAATCCGTTTTCGGATTAGATTAATATTTGTATCAATTGATTCAACAAATGCTTCCTTCGGACCGACGACACTATATTCAACTTCAGGAATTGATATTTGGCGAACTTCGTTTTTGGCAGCTTGAATAAGCAAGAATTGTCTTGGTTCATTTCTTTCTATATAAATCATAATCGAGCCAGCTAATACAGTTGATGATATTTCCCCGTTATCATTCGATATAATTTTATTTTCACATGGGATGGCAAGACTTAAAGTCTCCAAATTTTTTAAAGCAGCTTCATTTATATAAGGCAAAATATCGCGATGTAATACTTCGAGATCAATTAAAGATTTGAAATATGAAATAAAATAGGATGTTTGGCCTATTTTATTTTCAAATGTAATGAAATCGTTTGATTTTTCGAATTGCTCGAAAATCATGTTTGGCGGAATGTTCTTACTCTCTTTAATTTTTTTAAAAAACATAATTGTTCTCCTTTATAAAGAAAGCTGTCCATTATCAATGTTATCTTTCACCTCATTTGGAAGAAATATGCGATTATTTTCTGTATTATTTGTTGTAATTGCCGCATGATTAAGCTACATTACTAATGATAGATATTACTGATTGAAAGGACGGAACGCTTCATGGAAATTAAGGGACATACTGTTGAAGAAATTATAGATCCAACTGGTATCTTATTAGGAGAGCGGTTTGAATTTATTTTACAGATTGTGGTGCCAGAGGATGATGAACTGTACTCCGAAAATGGTATTTATTTAAAGGCAATTATTGCAGTTGAGGATGATGCTGTTCGAATTGCTCAATATCAATTGTTTGAAAAAGGAACGAATGATTACATAGATTTAGAGTTGGAGGACGATGAGAAGGAGTTTATCGTTGATTATTGTAAAGGGCATTTAGCTTAATTATTGAAAGAAGTGTAAGCAATATAGCCCTCAACAAGCCGCCGCACCGGTGTTGAGGGTAGAAAATGGTGTTCATCTATACACTTTTTCAAAGATGGTAAACTCACGAACAGCCTGTAAATCAACATCATAACCGATCCCTGGGCCATCTGGGACAGTGATTAGGCCATTGTGAACAGTTACTTCAGGTTTAATAATATCTTTTTCCCAATAACGGGAAGAAGCTGATGTATCACCTGGTAGGGTAAAATTGGCGAGAGTTGTTAAGGCGACATTGTGTGCCCTACCGACACCCGCTTCAAGCATCCCGCCGCACCATACTTGAATTCCTTTTTCAAGGCATAGATCATGAATTCGCTTTGCTTCTGTTAGTCCGCCGACACGACCAATTTTTATATTTATAATTTTACAGCTTCCAAGCTCAATTGCTTTTCTCGCATCTTCACAGGAAAGAATGCTTTCATCAAGACAAATTGGTGTTTTGATTTCTTTTTGCAAGACCGCGTGATCCATAATATCATCAGAAGCTAAAGGCTGTTCAATCATCATTAATTCAAACTCATCAAGCATTTTTAGCTGCTCAATATCGTTGAGGCTATACGCCGAATTTGCATCGGCCATTAGCGGTATATTTGGAAAACGCTTGCGTACTTCTCTGATTATATTTACATCCATGCCATGTTTAATTTTTATTTTAATGCGTTTATAGCCTTCATTGAGTGCTTTTTCAATCATGTTCAATAAATTAGCAGAATCTTTTTGAATGCCAATACTAATCCCTACTTCAATTTCTTTTTTCTTACCGCCAAGCATCTCCGCAAGTGATTTGCCACAACGTTTTGCGTATAAATCCCAAATTGCACCTTCTAAAGCGGCTTTTGCCATATTATTTTTTCGAATAGTGGTAAACATCCTGTTTAGGTCATCCGGATGTTCAATGTCTTTGTGTAAAAGAGAAGGGATGAGGAAATCCTCTAAAATATGCCAATTTGTTTTTAAAGTTTCCTCGGTATACCAAGGTGTAGAGAAGGCAACTGATTCACCCCAGCCGCCAAGGCCATCTTCATCTTTTGCCTCTACTAAAATAAATTCCTTGTCACGAATGGTGCCAAAGCTTGTTGTAAACTCAAACTTCATGTTCATTTTGAGATGTCTCATGACAACTTCTTTAATTTTCATTTTGTTCACCTTCCAAACAATTTGCTTTTTCAAACGTATATAAAACCGCCCGTGTGATAATCTCAATTCCATTATACATTGCCTCGCGATTAAAACTCATCTTCGGATGATGCAATCCTGGTTGTAAATCGCAGCCCAATCCAAGCATTGTCGCTTTTATATTTGGTCGCTTTAATGTGTAAAAATGAAAATCCTCTCCACCTGGCGTGATGATAGGCGCTTTATTATTTTCTTGCCCAAGTGTCTCAATAATAGCTTGTTCCATGAAGCTTTTGGCTGTCTCATCGACGGTTGCCGCAGCAACATAACCAGTAGTCGTTAGCGAGATTTCAACCTGATATAAAGTGGCAATTATTTCAGCTAAATGGATTACCCTATTTGTCAATTCAATCATCACTTCATTTGTCTGTGCTCGTAAATCTAAAGAAAATGTAGCCTCACCAGGAATCAGGTTGCCAGTTTCGCTGCCGGCATGAAAAGAAGTTATTTTGACGGAAGCTGGGACCATTGGGTTTATATGAATACGATTCAACTCATTAACTAGCGTTGCACCAACTTCAATTGCATTTTGACCTAAATGAGGCCTAGCACCGTGCGCATCCACCCCTCTGATAATACCAGTCATAAACGTGGCCGAGCCGTGAAAAGTAGCTGGTGATGCTTCGCCAAATTTAAGTTCTTCAAGCGGGCGCAAATGAACCCCATAAAGAAAATCAAGATTATCAACTACCCCTTTTTCAATTAGCTTTAGCGCACCTGTCCCTTTTTCTTCAGCAGGCTGAAAAATAAACTTCAACTTTCCATTTTTAGGCCAAGCGTTCATTTCTTTTAAAAGCAGCATTGTTCCAATCACCATTGTCATATGAGCATCATGTCCACATGAATGGTTGGCGCGAAAGATGCCATCGACATTTTGCCAAAGAGCATCAATATCAGCACGAACACCGACACAGATGTTGCCTTCACCAACTTCAACGACCAGACCAGTACAGTCATCGAATGTTTGAACTGTGAAACCGTAGCTTTCTAATAAAGTTTTTAAATAGACAGTCGTTTCATATTCCTGCCAGCTTGGCTCTGGGTTTTGATGAAGATAGTCAAAAATTTTTTTTATCGTTGCTTTTAATTGGTTTATGTTATTTTTCATTACAGTTCTCCTCAGTTTTACTTCAAAGGCTGGATAACTATAAGTATAACTGAAAAAATAAATAAAAGTTAAAATTTGACACGCGTCAAAGTATTTATCTTTGATATGCACTACTATTAAATTACAAACAACAAATAGTAGGTAAAGGGGATATGAAAGATGAAAACTGTAAAATTTCAATTAGAAGAGTTAACTTGTCCAAGCTGCGTGAAAAAAATCGAAGGAGTTTTGGCAAAACAAGAAGGAGTGTCAGACGTAAAAGTTTTATTTAATTCCAGCAAAGTAAAAGTTGTATTTAATGAGGAAATCATTGCTGCGGAGCAACTAGCATCAACAATTGAACAGCTTGGCTATCCAGTATTAAATAGTAAAGTATCTTAAACAAAAATAGATTGGGGGGATCATGTATGAATAGAAAAAATAAAGCCAGAATTGTCTTACTCTCTGGAATTTTGCTTGTTGCATCTTTTTTCTTTAATATGGCTAACCTAAGCGCCTTAAAAAACACGGCCTTACTTTCCGCAACGATTATTGCTGGTTACCCAATCATTACAAAAGCATGGCGGGCGCTCTGCATGAAGGCTTTTAGCATCGAATTACTTGTTACTATTGCCGTTGTTGGCGCATTAATAATTGGGGAATATGTAGAATCGGCCGCTGTTACCTTTTTATTTTTATTCGGTGCTTACTTAGAAGCCCGCAGTTTAGAAAAGACTAGGAGCTCATTAAAATCGCTAATGGATATGGCACCATTAGAAGCAACTGTTATTCGTGATGGCAAGACGCAAATTGTTTCTGCTGATGAGGTGGAAGAAGGGGACCGTGTCCAAATTCAATCTGGTGAAAAAATAGCTATCGATGGAAAAGTCATCTCTGGAACAGCATTTATCAATGAAGCAGCAATTACTGGTGAATCGGTGCTTGCACGAAAACAAGTCAATGATTATGTATATAGCGGCACCATCATCGATAACGGCTATATTGAAGTAATTGCCGAAAAAGTGGGAGAAGATACAACCTTTGCAAAAATTATCGAGCTTGTTGAAGAAGCACAAGAATCGAAAGCAAAAACACAAAAATTCCTTGAAAAATTCGCATCTTTTTATACACCAGCCATTTTAATTTTATCTATCATCGTCTACATTTTTACTAGAGATATAGAATTAACATTAACTTTTCTAGTCATCGCCTGTCCTGGAGCATTAGTCATTTCCGCACCAGTATCAATTGTCGCTGGAATTGGCAATGGCGCCCAGAAAGGTGTCCTTATTAAAGGCGGAGACATCATGGAAAAGCTTGCTAAAGTGAATGCATTTGTTTTTGATAAAACAGGTACACTCACAAAAGGGAAGCCCGAGGTTACGAATATTCAAACATACGGCATTGATGAGAACATATTTTTAACGATGGTAGCTGAGGCAGAAGTCATTTCAGAGCATCATTTAGGACAAACAATCGTAAAAGAAGCCGAAAAAAGAGGGCTGCAGCTCATCCATAAACCTAGCCATTTTAAAGTAGTAAAAGGAAATGGTCTTAAAGCTACAATCAATGGTAACAATCTTTTCATCGGTAACCGCAAATGGATGGCAGCAAACAACACAAATATTACTGATGAAATCGACACATATGCAATTGAGCAAGAAAGATGCGGAAATACAGCTGTTTTTGCGGCAATGAATGGAAATATTATTGGAATAATTTCGATTGCTGACCAAATTCGCAATGAGGCAGCTGTAAGTATAACGAAGCTAAAACAAAGCGGTGTTAAAAAAATCTATATGCTTACTGGTGACAACAAGTATGCGGCTGAAAAAGTAGCAAGTCAACTAGGTATTGATAAAGTATTTGCAGAACTTCTCCCAGAGGATAAAGTTACGAAAGTGAAGGAATTGAAAAAAGAGGGGTATCGTGTAGCCATGGTAGGAGACGGTATTAATGATGCCCCAGCGATTGCAACTGCTGATATCGGCTTTGCCATGGGCGGCACAGGTACTGATGTAGCGATGGAAACAGCAGATGTCGTCATCATGGCAGATAAACTCGAAAAACTAGCAGAGGCTCACAGGCTAGCAAAGGCGACTGTTCTTAATATGAAGCAAAATATGTTTTTTGCCGTAGGTACTGTGGTATTCTTATTAATAGGTGTATTAGCAAAACAAGTTTTTCTAGCATCTGGAATGCTAATTCATGAACTAAGTGTTTTAATCGTAATCTTAAATGCATTAAGATTAGTTTATTTTCAAAAAAGCAACACCAAACAACGAAATGCTAATCGAAATACTGTTATCGAAAAAGCATCAACTAGTATCGAATAGTAAATTTCAATAGAACAGGAGCCTTGAAAAATGAGCCAATGTTGCCACCATCATTTGGATGATGACCAAAACATGAAGAAGCTATGTATCTCCATTGTCCCAATCTTTAATCATTTACAATATGAGGAAATGCTTGAGATTGTAAAGGCAAGCCAAAACAAAATGTATAAAAAAGGTGAAATGGTTTTCAGAGCAGATGCACCGTCTGAACATTTATATATTGTCCACAAAGGCCAAGTGAAAATTTATCGCTTGGCCGAATCTGGGAAGGAACAATTAATACGAATTATGGAGCCTGGCGACTTTATGGGGGAGCTTGCACTTTTTACAAATGAGTCATTAACAAGTTATGCCGAGGCTATAAGCGATACAGAGATTTGTGCCATCCATAAATCAGACATGAGGGAAATGCTGTTATCCAATCCATCCATTTCATTAAAAATCCTTGAGGTCTTCAGTAAGCGCTTAAATGACGCTGAGAAAAACATCGAAAGCTTTAGTTCCCAAGATTCTGAACAACGGTTAGCCAACTATTTAATTGAGTTGGCAAGCGTGGAGCCAGGCCAATTACCGAATGTGCCGCTGGAAATAACCTTGCCAATCAGCAAAAAAGATCTTGCCTCATATCTCGGAATCACAAGGGAAACATTGAGCAGACGCTTATCCTCCCTCCAAGAACAAGGCATCATCAAGCAAACAGGCCAGCGGAAAATAACAATACTTGATTTCGATTCATTAAGTTACTAACAATCTCTGTTTTTATGTGAAATATCTTTACATTTATATATGTAGTAGATTATACTTGTTTTAGGTGTTCTTTAAAAAGAACATTCCTGACCATTATATAATCGGGAAAGGGAGGGATATTTCCATTAACATTATAAGAAGGGGAAGTAGCAATGGATGGAAAGAAAATTAGGGATTTGCGAATAAAAAGAGGGCTTACATTAACGGAGCTTTCAAAGCTCTCAGGTGTATCCAAATCATACTTAAGTTTTATTGAACGTGGTAAGCAGACAAATCCAAGCATTGAAGTGATTGAAAAGATTGCCAAGGCATTAAAAATTGATTTTCAATCTTTGCTTTTAAGCGATACAAAACAACAGCCGTTCTTAATAATGAATAATTTAGACAAAGATGTGATTGAGCTGGCAATTGAAATGAGCAAATCCAATATTGATAAAGAGAAATTGAAGCAACTAATCAAATTATTAAAATAAAGACTGGGAACCTATAGTCTCAACTATTTGTTCCCAGCCTTTTATTCATTTTCATTATTTTTCTTTTGTTCAAGTTGCCATTTTGTAAACTCTAAAAATTCCCGGAATTGTTCTTTGCTGACACCAGACTCAGCTGCCTCTTGGGCAAGTTTTATCCATTCAGAATCTAGCGTTTCGGTTTCTTCGCTAATTTCAGGGTATAGCAACGTTTGAACACTAATATCCAACACAGTTGCTACTTTTTCTAAAAATTGAACAGAGGGATTTGATTGAATATCTCTTTCAATCGAACTTAAATAAGATTTTGCAACACCAGCTTTTGAAGCCAAATCTGATAAAGAAAGTCCCTTCTCTTTTCTTATAGTTTGAATACGTTTTCCGATCATTGGTATCTCCCTGAGTTTATGATGTATACTCATATTTTACCATGAATGTTCATGATTAGAAACATAAAAGCGAATGAAACAACAAAAAGGTCTCATCTGTTTTTCGTATTGTATTCTCCATTTTTCTTTAAAAAAGCCTTTACATCCTCAACCGAAAGTCCGATTGCTTTAGCTTCCAAAACTAAATGTAGCCATTCTAAATCAACATTAAGTAATTGACCGTTTTGAAATTGTTGTTTTTTTATTGGACTTACCCCCTTTTTGATTATTCAAGCTGCTTTCATTATGATTTTTGGGGAATAAGTAGTAGTTATCTAATATTTTATTATTATTTTGGCGATTTGTTGCAATCATTTATTTCTTTAAATAACGATAAAAATATAGGAATTTCGACAGTAATAGTGCCCCACACAGTTTAGCTACTAAAAAGAGCCTTATAGAGAAGACCGTTCAAGTCTCCCTATAAGGTGTTTTTTTATTCAACTGGTTTTGCAGTCAAAATATAGCGGTTGGGAGCGCTGCCTACATATGTGAACGGGTAACAAGTTGTTAAAATAAGCTCTTCTTCTGGTGCGGTTGACTTAATAATAGTTTGATCATTTGCTTTGACAATTTTTGTGCTATCAATTTTGTATGCAAAGCTACCATAAGCGAGCTTAATGATTAAGATATCGCCAATCTTTAATTCGCCCATTCTTCGAAAAACTGTATCCCTATGGCCTGACAATACAATTTGATCCTTTTGTGTAGGATAAGCTGTTCCTTGATAATGGCCCACCCCTTTTTCAAGATCGTCATCAGCTGTTCCTTCAACGATTGGGAGTTCTGCTCCGAGCTTTGGAATCTCAAGTATTCCAACCGTATCCCCTTGGTGTGGGTTAAATTGTTCTTTTTCATTCTTCATAGTTGGTTTTTCTTTAGCTGTTTGATTATCAATATCCAAAATTTTGTAGGCTTCTTTTAGACTATTTTTCTGTGCTTCTATTGTTTTGTAATACTGAAAACAGCTAATCCAAATTAATACAATACCAGCGAAGATGATGAAAGTAGCTAATTTTTTTATCATTGCATTTTGATGCCTCCTGTTAAAAGTTTTTCTAATTTAAGCGATTTTAGTCTCTGTATGTTCAATATATAGAACTAAAAGTTCTTTATAAAGTTATAAAAAAATAAGGAAAAGAAAGATAAGGTAAGAAAATGCAAGTTTTTCGTTCGTTATTAAGAAGATATGGCTGAATTCCACATTTTTCAAACAGGGGCTTTTGTCATATACTCAATTTGCGGGTTCGATATAAAGAACAAATGAAATTGCATAAGGAAAGGGGTGGAAATGTGAAAAAAATAATGGAAGTCATAAGCGGGTTAACAACTACCTTATTATTCCTAGTTTTGATAGTGATGGTCATAGCCGTGATTTCATCAAAAGCATCAGGTGGCGAGCCAAACTTTTTTGGCTATCAATTAAAAATGGTCTTATCAGGTTCGATGGAACCGACATTTATGACGGGATCCATTATCGCAGTTAAACCTGTAGAGGATCCGACGGCGCTTAAGAAAGACGATATTGTTACTTTTAGGGAAGGCAAGAATAATGTTGTGACCCATAGGATTGTTCAAGTCATTCAAAGTGGGGAAGAGACATTGTATAAAACAAAAGGTGACAATAACAAAGAGGCCGATGTAAACCCGGTATTATCACAAAATGTAGTTGCCAAATATACAGATTTTACTATTCCTTATGTTGGATATTTTATGGATTTTGCTAAATCTGTAAAAGGAGCTATCGTTTTATTAGTCATTCCAGGTATTTTACTTTTAGTTTATTCAGCTATCTTAATTTTTAAGGGGCTTAAAGAATTGGAAAAAGCAACAAAAAGGCCAGAAAATGAAAATCCAATAATCAATGGTTGATTTTCCTAAAAAATTAGGAATTCAATATAAAACAAAGAACCTACATACCTCGAAAAAATCCGGGGTAAAGAAAGAGGAGGAAACAAAAGTGACAATTAAGAAGAAATTAGGTTTAGGTGTAGCATCAGCTGCTTTAGGATTAGCTTTAATTGGTGGGGGAACATGGGCAGCATTTAATGATGTAGAAACATTAAGTAATAACATAGCGACTGGAACATTAGATCTTGACATTACTCCTGGCACAACAACTGAAACAACTTTTGACCTTCAAAATTTAAAACCAGGCGATGAATTTACACGCAGCTTTACACTGAATAATAATGGAACATTAGCAATTAAAGATGTGTGGTTAGATGTGATTCCGATGAATTTTACAAATGGCGAAAATGAATATGTAGGCAGGCATGGTCAACCTGACAATGATGCACTTGAATTTCTTGACCAATTTGCTGTAAAAGTATTGATTTCTGGTGTTGAAGGTGGGGCAAACGCATACACGCTGATTCAAGAAAGCGATAATGTTACGTTAAGAAATCTAGCTGAAGGAACTGGGCTCCCTGCAGGATTACAAATGAATGGCAAACGCCTTAACTTAACGCCTGTACCAGGCAAAAATGGGCCAGAATGGGATGGCATTCCTCTAAATCCATATGACTACGAAATCGTTGAGTTTACAATTACGATGATTGATGACCAAGAAAAAGTAACTGATATGGAATCTCCAGTTTATGGTGAATACACGCAAAATGTATACCAAGGCGACAGCGTTGATTTACTCTTCCAATTTGAAGCAACACAATGGCACGGCATTATCATTGATGAAAATGGTTATGTAAATGAGAACGAAAAAGCACATCCATCTCCTCAAAATCCGGCGGAAATTAAAAAGAATAATTAGTGGTTGAACAAACCGAGGGTGGACGTTATGTCCACCTTTAGTAACATGTATATTTTTTTCGTTACTATAATCTGAATTTTAATGAGAGGGTTTAAAATGAAATCACTAAAAATACTGTTTACCCTTATGACAGTCATCATAATTTTTTGTTCAAATTCTCTTATCATAAATGCAGAAGAAAATAAAGAGCTTGATATTGGAGTAACTCCGGATAGGTTTTTATTTGAAATTTCTAATATGAAACCTGGCGATTTGGCCAAAAGAAAATTAACAGTTCAAAACTTAGGAAAACGGGATTTTACGTATAACACCGCAGCAGAATTTATTGGTGGCTCAAAAAAACTTTATGAGGAATTTTTACTTAAAGTATCTGATTCAAATGGAATTTTACATGAAGGAAATTTGAAAGATTTTAAAGGGTTAAAACCGAGATTTTTAAAATCAAAGCATGAAGAGGATCTACTGTTTGAATTAGAGTTTCCTTATGAGCTTGGCAATGAATTTCAAGGATTAGCGTTTGAGGTTGAATTTAAGTTTATCGTTGAAGGCTATGACCCTCCATCACCTGGAGGCGGCGGCGGTGGGGGCTCTGGAGGTGGTTCAGACAATCCCAATAATCCTTCTAATCCTACACCAGGGGAGGCAAGCGGCCCCGATAATCAAGGAACCCCGGGAGTTCTAGGTGATCCAGAGGAGCCAAAGAATCCAATCGTACCAGAAGACCCGGACAAAATAAATCCGCAGCAACCGATTGATCCAAAAAAATTAAATTCAACACCGGTGGGTGGGCACATATTGCCAGCAACTGCAACAAATATCTATAATTTTGGTTTTGCAGGGATTGTTCTTTTGTTAGTAGGTAGTCATTTATTTTTCATACAAAGAAAAAAGAAGCAAGTTGTTAAACAATGAAAAGTATAGGAGTTTTTTGCTTATGAGAAGAAAGCGATCAGCAAGAAAAAAGAAAATGATGAAGAAAAAAGCGTTGTATCAAACAGCAAGTCTACTTTCGATTGCAGCCTTTGGGATTGCCCAAGTTACCCCAACTTCTCATGCTCTCTTTTCATATTCAGCATCAATTAAAGATGGGCAAATTACATCATCATTTGTTTTTCCCGAAACGATTGAAGGACTTGTAAATGAAATTAAAGCTGAAATGGAGCAGATCGAGACACTAAAGGAGCAGGCTGACAGTGTTTATGAAAAATTACAGCTGGCGGAAAGTTCAGAACAAGCAATAAGTGAAAATAATCTAGATGAAATCCTTGAAGCGGCTAAAGCTTCACAAGAAATAGCCAGCAATAAAGTAAATGAACTCAATATTTATTTAGAGCAAGGGCAGCTTGAAGTTATAGTAGATGAATCTGCTACGAAAATATTAATAATCATTGAAGATGGCTTGGAAACAGCAACTGAATTAATGGATACAATTACAATGTTGATAAATGAAATGGAAGGAATGTTGAACGAGGCAAATGTGACGATTACGGCCATGATTCAAGTAGAGACGGCTCTTCTTGAGAAAGAAATCATTGCTGAAATTGCCAAAAAAGCATTAGAGGGTGTAACGACTGCAAACGGCAGCGCTGAAGATATCCTAGTAAGATACGGAGCTAATTTTGATTTAGACGCATTCCAGTCCTTAGTAGAAGCTCTTACTAACTCAGAAACTGATATCCAAAAGGCGCTAAAAGATGCTGATAAATACTTGCACGAGCTAAAAGCCTATGTTGATGGTACAAAGGAAACGGCTTCGCCAGATGTGGTTGCGGAAGCAAAAGCAAATTATGAGAAAGTTCAACAAGCCATTGATCATTTAAAGGAAACGATGGAAAATACAAAAACGACAAATTCTGAAGTGCAATCAAGAATCGAACAAGAAAAACAAAGGCAGGAAGAGGAAGCAAAAAGAATTGAACTAGAAGAAGAAGCAAAAAGGACCCAACAGGAGCTTGAAAACCAAGAGCCCCCTGCAGGTGGTGGAGGAGTTTCCGAGCCTCAGGAACAACCTTCTGCGGAAGATGATGCACCAAATTTAGATGCACCAGCTACTGAAGGGGAAGAACCAAACTCAGAAGCTCCGCCACAGAGTGAAGAAGAACCTAAAGAAAACCCACAAGACAATGTCGAGATTCCTGACCAACAGACTCCAGAAAAAGAAGCAAATGAGAATAATCCAAAAGATGGAGATCCAATGACAAATCAGCCTACACGGCCTAATGATGCTGATTCAATACCAAATAATCAAGATGGAGACGATAATCCATCTAATGCTGGAAAAGATAATGGAGCACCGAGTAATCATGAGGATACAGCCGAAACAACCGAATCTTCAGATACAAGTAACGACAATTCGGAGAACAATAGCTCTACTAGTAATGAAACACAATCGGCAGAACCATCAAGTGACAGTGAGTCGGTCAGCAGAGATACAGTTGCATCACTAAATACTTCTACAAGGGAAACAGAATTCTTTTCAATTGATAGATTCATTGTAAATAGAAGAGATGAAGAGGATGAAACGGAACAAATTATGGAAACGGATGAAATTGGAAAACAAAATATTCAAACAGACATACTAACAATCGACAATAAGAATAAATTGATAATTAATATTAGATCGTATTTATGGTCGCAATGGAACAAAAAACTATGAAAAAATATTTTTTAATGGTTGCTAAGATTACGTTGTTCATATTTCTTCTATTATGTTGCTATTTAATTTTTTCAAGTAAATTCATCGGACCAACCTCACAAATAGGCGGTTACCATTTCGTAACAGTTGCAACAGGATCAATGCATCCAGAAATTAAACCTGGATCGTTAATTCTCATAAAAAAAGTTAGCGATCCAGGAAGTTTAAAGGTTAATGATGTTATCACCTTTCACTCGCCAAGAAATGAAAGGCAACTGATTACGCACCGAATTGTTGAAGTAAAAAATATCAATTCTGAGCTTCGTTTTATAACAAAAGGGGATTCAAATCTAACTACAGATGTAGAAGCGGTAAATGCAATCGATGTTCTTGGTAAATATCAAAATGTAATGATTCCTTATGGGGGCTATTTTTTACAACTAACAAAAACCCGCATTGGCTTTTTCGTATTTTTTCTTGCTCCTGTATTTGTTTTGATTCTTTCAACAATAACTAAACGTAGGTCATCTTTTAATCGAAAGCATAGATTAACCTCCAATTAAGTAATCAAAAACAGGTGATAAAATGTTTATTTATAAAAATTTAAAGAACTACTCCTTTCTAATTATAGGCTTCTTATTGATTATAGCTTCGATAATTCCAAAAGGCTCCTGGTCTTATTTTAATGATATTGAAAAAATGCCCACTACGTTAGCCGTCGGGATGTGTAGTCTTGATGTTGAATCAGAGATTAAATTTAATTTAACAAATCTGTTCCCAGCTGAAAATGAAGTGAACCCCCTTCACCTTAAAATGAAGAATAATGGATCGTTTTTTGTTAATCATTTGTATTTAAAGACTATTTTAGATACAAAATCATACGAAGCTGATAATGGGGGAAATACAGCGGAAAAGTTCGCCGAGCAATTTAAAGTTGAGTTTTGGGCGAATAACGAACAACTACATGCGGAAAACTGGACGCTTGACAAGTTAGCAACAAC
The DNA here is from genome assembly GCA_012842745.1 of Bacillus sp. (in: firmicutes). Classification (NCBI taxonomy): domain Bacteria; kingdom Bacillati; phylum Bacillota; class Bacilli; order Caryophanales; family Bacillaceae; genus Bacillus; species Bacillus sp. (in: firmicutes). Next base: position 385,676 of record DUSF01000056.1, read on the forward strand.
AGTTCCTGATATTGCTGCTTGGCTACCGGAGGGAGGCTTAAATATCGGTGAAGAGTTGGATATTTCAGTAAAAGTTGCATTTGTAAAAGGAGAAGGGCAAAAGAAATTTGAAGATAAATCATTGCCAGTTGAATTTGTCGTCGAAGGCATTTGCGGCAATGGCGGCGATCCAGGAGACCCAGGAAAATGGGATAAGAGTTCCTTAAGCTTTAACGGAGCGTACAGAAGTTCGTGTACAGAAATATTTGCTACTGTCCGAAATGGAGCGGGTTCAAGAGCGATGGAAGGTCCTGTGAGATATGAGGTTTATTGGGTTGCCAGCGGAAATCCAAAAGATGGTGAAATTGTCGCTAGCGGACAAATTCCAGCTTTAGGTTCAGGTGGATCACATATCCTAAGATATACACCATCAAAAGCAGGGGTCTACAAATTTAAAGCATACCAAAGACAAGGCCATCCTGGTATAGGTGAGCTATGGAGTGAATCATTGCAAGTAAATCAAAGCTGTTTTAAAAAGTAAATCATTTTCTGTAAAGGGGCTGATTCCAATGGAATCAGCTCTTTTAGGGGTCCTGTCGACAAGCGGAAAACATACGCTAAGCAAAATTCGCCACAAGAAAAGCCGATTTTTCCTACGCTAAGGAATCATCGGCTTAGTTTATTGTTTAGAAAACTTATATCATACGGGAAAATACACGTTTAGGCACATTTTTATTTTGATAGAAGCCCAGATATTTTTAGCTGTCCATAAAGAGCAAATCCCTGAAATTTAATAATTAAGAATGCTGGTATTCTAATTTTTGTACACAAAAAAAGGGCCATCTAAAAGTCAAAAAATTGACTATTAGCTAGCCCCATAATTTATTTGCTTTGCTAGAAATATAGCCACACAATGAAGTTTCCGAAAAAGTCCTCCATTGAATCCAGATGCTGGTAGTTTCAAATTACCAAAACCAATATCTAGAACCTTGAGCCACTATGAACCGATCAAACCACATTTCAAAGTTTAGGGATAAGTCTTGTCTATCCCCAACTTGTACATACACAAGATAAGAACTATTATTATTAGCCGCCTTTTCTGAATCAATGAATAGATATTCACCATATCCCTTGTAATAACCAATCATATACCAACTTTTCTCATAGGCACCCTTATAAAAGATTTCATATTCACGATAGTATTTCATTATGTTATTTAAATCAAATAACTCAAAATAATCACCCCAAACAGAAAATATTTTTGCCCCATTATGCAATTTTAAGAATTGTCTATAATCATCTGGAAGATACCAGCCAGTTTTTAAAGAAAAATCCGCCAATTCTTTCTCAGAAGCTGGATTATTCCATTCACATGTTACTTCTAGAAGTTCTCCATTTTCCCTTTGAATTGTTAATTTCCCTGTTGGTTCTAATCTTTGTTTTAATGCCTTTATTACTACATCAATGGACATACATATCCCTCACTATAATTAATAAATCTATTCAATAATATAAGTTTAAATTTGATGCTAAAACAAAGGGACAAATGCCTATTTTCTGTATTCCTAAGATTGTTTAATAATTTGCCCACCATGGTGTTACAATACTTCTATGGAATGAATATGGAATAGGTATTAGATTACTATAATCTTTTGTCCCACCATATGCACAAGGTCTAATATGGTGAATTTCATAATCAGCCCAATTTAATGCACCATAATTATTATCGTACCACTTTTTGTAATTTGTTCTTTCTGTTGTAGTTAGAGCACATCCCGTCGCAGATACTTTAGCCCAAGTAGTGCTAGATGGTTCTGTCATTACTTTTCCAGACTTCGGATCTTTATATATAACGTATGGAACGCCCTTTTTATTCAATAAATAAGGACCTTCTATTATTGAATCAGCTGGGTAAGAACCATCTGAATAGTTGGCGTATGCCCTTGAATCAGTTTTCCAATAGTTAGTAGCAGTAATTCCAGCTGATATTGATACTACTGCTTTTAATGGTACTGTTTTTGTAGTACTAGCTGCATTACTGTATGTTCCAGATTTACTTGTTGCACGCTGAATTTTCGCTATAATAGTATAGTTTGTTGGTCTTGTTCCCACTCCATATACACCTGTTACTTGTGCTGAATGATTAATTTTGGGATATGTGGTGTTTGCATCTACCCAGGTTTCAAAAGCAACTGTATACCATAATAATGATGATGATAAAGTGGTATATTCACTTTGAGATAGTCGCTTCGTTTCAGTATCAATATCAATACTTATCATTGATGGAGTAGTAAATTCAATTTGAGGTGATTGTGATTCATATGTTTTATTTTCTATTAAAGGTTCCACCTCTTTTCTAAATTCATCAAAATCAAAGGTTTTCTTCGTTTCAGTATCAAGACCTACAATGTAGGTTCCCTCACTTAATATCTTTACATTTTTATCTTTTCCATGAGAAATTTTGTTTTTATCTTTTAAGTCTTTTTCTGTTATTAACTCAGGAATATATCCTTTTTTGTGTAGATATTTTAATTGTTCGGCAGCATCCGAATAGTTCTCTACAACAATACTACTATAATTATCATCAATAGAATAATCAGTAGTTATATCAAGTGTTTTTGCTGGTGTAAAAGCTGTAAAGGAAAATAACAGCACTAATGTTAACAAAGAAAATACTATCTTTCTCATTTTTTATCACCTTTCTTTTTTTAATTTGAAAAATACCTAAAACTCGCCCCTCCTTAACTCATTTAAGATTAATGTCTAAAATTTCAACAATTTAATAATTCGACTTTAAATTCCATATTCCCTCTCATTTTTTAAAAAGTCCCATAAATGTTATATAATTGTATTTAGCCTTTTATAGGGCTACCTTTTTTTAAAAAAACACACCTTTTAGATATTAATCTGTCTCTATTGATAGATAATTAAACTAATTAACTGAGTAATTACAGAAGTGAGATGATATTGTATGAAAATTGCGAGAGGTAGAGAATTGCTTACACCGGAACAGCGACAGGCGCTTATGCAAATTCCCGAAGATGAGTGGGTGCTAGGAACCTACTACACCTTTTCCAAACGAGATTTAGAAATTATAAATAAACGAAGGAGAGAGGAAAACCGTTTAGGGTTCGCCATTCAATTAGCCGTTCTTCGGTATCCCGGTTGGCCATACACTCATATTAAAGGCATCCTGGGTTCAGTCATAGATTATATATCGAAACAAATCAGTACTACTTCATCTTCGCTTAGTCTTTATCCTCAAAGAGAAAATACACTTTGGGATCATTTGAAGGAAATTCGAAGTGAATACGACTTTGTAACTTTTACTCTAAAGGAATATCGAATGGTATTTAAGTATCTTCATCAATTAGCTTTGGAAAATGGTTATGCTATGCATTTATTACATGAATGTATAGATTTTCTAAGAAAAAGCAAAATCATACTTCCTGCTATCACTACACTTGAAAGAATGGTATGGGAAGCAAGGGCAATGGCTGAAAAGAAGTTATTTAATACGGTAAGTGAATCTCTAACAAATGAGCAAAAAGAAAAGCTTGAAGAGATCATCACGTCACAGCATCCATCCGAATCCAATAAAACGATATTGGGTTGGTTAAAGGAACCACCGGGTCATCCTTCGCCCGAAACATTTCTAAAAGTAATAGAACGACTTGAATATATACGAGGAATGGAATTAGAAACGGTACAAATTAGCCATTTGCATCGCAATCGTCTGTTACAACTTTCTCGCTTAGGTTCAAGATACGAGCCGTATGCATTCCGTGACTTTCAAGAAAATAAACGTTATTCGATATTAACCGTCTGTTTATTACAACTTACTCAGGAGCTAACAGATAAAGCGTTTGAAATTCATGATAGACAAATACTTAGTTTGTTATCAAAAGGTCGTAAGGTGTCAGTAGTCATTTTTAATGACGGTGATTTCGGAAACGCAAGTGTCGGTGACAAAGTATATTTGCCACCGACACTTGCGTTTCCTTTTTACTTTCGCCATATCAATTGGCGATTTATGGATATAA